>CALFSV010000296.1 GCA_937916485.1 uncultured Paracoccaceae bacterium
AAAATGGGATAAAACTATCCCAGTTGGTGGACCACTTCAGTGGGGGCACTCCAGCATCGCAGCACAGGACGGCCTGACGATCGTCAAAGGCACGCCCACCAATGCCGCCGGCCTTGCGAGCGCAGAGCAAGGGACCGACGTCATTCTGGTGGCGCTCAACAACCCGCGCACGTCCGATGCGCCATGGTCGAAGCCAATCACGACCGAAAACATCCTGACCAAGGTTGCAGAGAACATCATTGCCTTTGGCAAGAAACGTGTGGTCTTTCTGTCGGCCATCGGCGTCGGTGACAGTTTGAAGGACACCGTTTGGTTCATGCGTTTCCTGATCAAACGCACGAACCTGAGCTATGCCTATGCGGATCACAACACCGCTGAGCAGGCCTTTCGCGCCTCCGATGCGGCTTGGACGCTGGTGCGCGCCATGGGCCTTTCCAACAGCGACAAGGAAAAAGAGCTGATCGTTGGAACGGCAACCAAGCCCAAGCCGGGCCTGATGGTGCGTCGCAGCGCCGTCGCTGGCTTTATGCTCGATGCGGCGGAAAATGGCAGCTTCATCAATGAGACACCTGTGGTCTCTGAAAAGTAGGCTGCTGGCTGGACTGGCCCGGTCGCGTTCGGCTCATCTGAAATGGTCAGCGGTCTTCAGCACCGAGGTGCCGTTTCCAAAGCCTTCAGGCGATACTTTCGCATCGGCAGTTGATTGCCGAACCTTGCAGTTGGTTTTTCGTGGCCGTGCCAAGCGCGAAGAGCGGCCGTTCGACGGCATAGGATGAACTTTAGCACAGTGCCGCGATGTGCGAGTTTCGGCCTTTCTGGACGAACAGCGGCAAATGTAAGCGCACATCTTGGGTAACATCACCAACTGAGAAACGGGGCAGGGCGGGGCGCGTTACAACATTGCGGCCAGGTCGCAAAATTTGCTGTAACTCGACCAAGAATGGTCACGGACGCGCCTGAAACGGACTGAAATGATACTCTGGCGGGATGGTCCTTGCTGCGGTAAACGTCCGCTATGGAAAGAAAATCGCAAAATATCGTACCTTGGCGTATGTATTGCGCCCCTATGGAGGATCGGCTCGACTCCGTCGCAACTTCAGGCTGGTAGGCGGTGCCTATGTGCGATTCGTGTGCAATGCGATCTGTCAAGAGACTTTCGATTTCTCAGATACTTAGCCCTGATCGGTATCGAGTGGCTTCGATGGGTCTGGCTTCTTGCGGTTCGCCCTCGATCCTGTCTTGCGCGCTGCGGCGAACCCGCGGTCCGTGGCCATGAAGCGTTCGAGCATGGGGGCGACGAGGCGGGCGGGCTCAAGGTCCTGTCCGGTCTGTTGGCCCAGGACTGCCGCGTAGTCGCAGAGATCGCGGTGCACATCGGCGGGAAGTTCCACGGTCAGCTTGACCGGTTTGTCGTCATGGATCGGGCCAAGCTTCAGCTTCGTCATCTCACTTCTCCCAAGGGTTCTAGGATCAGGTCGCGCGTGACCATGACGCGGACGGGGAAGCCCGGGCGGATCGTCAGTGTCGGCGGGACGGCGAGCTGCTGCCGGACGATCTCGTCCCCGGTCCGTCCAATCGTGTCCTGTGCGGCCACGCGAATGGCACGGGCGACGTCATCTTCGCTGTCGGCCCCGCTTTCCAGGCCGAGGTTCAGGATCGTGGCGAGGGCAGCGGCGAGAAAGACGCGACCCCAATGATAGTTGACCTGGTCCTGCAGGCCAGACGCGCCAGTTCCGTCAGTGCCGGGCGCGCGTTCCAGCACAATGGAGCGACCGTCGGACAGGATGAGGCGGGTCCAGACGAGGAGCAGGCGGCTTTGCCCGGATGCGATGCGGCTGTCATATTCTCCCAGAAGCCGAGCGCCTTGCGGGATCAGCAGGTATCGTCCTGAAGGGCTGTCATAGACATTCGAAGTCACCTGGGCCGAGATCTGGCCGGGAAGGTCTGAGCGCAGGCCGGTGATCAGGGCGGCCGGGATCACCGTGCCGGCCTGCAGGATGTAGGGGCTGGGCCGCGTAGCGCCGCGAGCGACCGGCTGCACGATACTGTATCACGTAGCTGCGTTTTCCTGAGGCGAACACGCGCAGCCCGAAGCCAGGCAACTCATCATCCCATACCACATAGTCTTTGTCGCGGATCTCGACCGCATCGACGAAACGTTTCGTAAGTTTTGCCATCCGAATTCAGACCTTTCCGATCGGCCTGCAGCCTTCTCACGTAAGCACTACGTAAGCACACGGGCGAGAGCTGCGACCTGTTTCGGGATAGAAGCTTCGGAACAGCGAAACGGAAATGCAAATACATTCAGTATCTTATCGTGCTCCGTCGCGCTCTATCGCGCTATTAAAAAAGGCGTCAATAGCGCCTCCGAAGGCAGAGGTCAGAGGTTCGAATCCTCTTGGGTGCACCAACCTCCAAATTGTTCGTCTTCGTCTTGGCCCATGTGACAAACTAAATTGGACTCTGGCCGGGATGTACGTCCGCCGCTCTTGATCTGGGGTGGGCAATTGGGTCTTGTGTCCATGACCCCTTTGCCGGCGGGTTAGAAGGAGCCCCCTCATGACACAAAGAGTCCTGATCACAGCCGGCGCGTCAGGCATAGGGCGGGCCATGGCCGACGCCTTTGTGTTGGCGGGTGCCCGGGTCTGGGTTACCGATGTTGACGCCAAGGCCCTTGCGAATTTGCCGGAGGCCATTCGGGGCGATATGGTAGACGTCACGGATGAAGCCGCGATGGAAGCTTTGGCCGAACAGATTGCCGGGGACTGGGACGGCCTTGATGTCATTTGCGCCAATGCCGGGATCAAAGGGCCGACAGGGCGCATAGAAGAGATTGACCTTAAGGAGTGGCGGGCCTGTTTGGCGGTGAACCTTGACGGTCCCTTCCTGACGGTCAAGCACTTTGGCCCAATGCTGCGCCGGGCCGGGCAGGGCGTGGTCACATTTACCTCCTCGACCGCCGGGATGTACGGTTTTCCGTATCGAAGCCCCTATGCAGCTGCCAAATGGGGTGTGATCGGCCTGATGAAGACAGCCGCGATGGAGCTTGGGCCATTTGGAATTAGGTGCAACGCCATCTTGCCCGGTTCTGTCGAAGGCGGCCGAATGGACGCCGTAATCACCGCAGAGGCCAGGACCAAGGGGATCTCGGAAACGGCGGTGCGGACAGGCTATGCCAGCGGAACAGCCTTGGGGCAGATGTCCGAGGCAAAGGATATTGCGGCCGTGGCGGTCTTTCTTGCCTCGGATGGGGCGCGCATGATCTCGGGTCAGGCGCTGCCGGTGGACGGTTTCACGATCAATCCGGATCCAAAGGTCTAGCATTGGCGCGTTACGACGATCGACTGGATGCGCAAACGCGGGCCTTCGCAATGCGGGCGCAGGGGCACTTTCCACCAGATGCGGCCGACCGAAGCCTTGCAACGCAGCGTTGGTTCTACGATCAGATGGTGGCTGACTTTCGTACCCCAAGGCCGCCGGGCTTGTCCGTCGTGGACCGAATGTTCGGTCCGGTTCCGGTACGTGTCTACCTGTCGGTCCCGCCGCGCGCGACGATCGTTTACTTGCACGGCGGCGGGTTCATCAGGGGCAGTTTGGACAGTGACGACGACCTCTGTGTTGATATCTGTCGGCAAACCGGGTTTCGTGTCGTCAGCGTCGGGTATCGGTTGGCGCCAGAACATGTGCATCCGGCCGCATATGAAGATTCCCTTCTGGTCGCCCGCGAGGCGGGGGACCTCTATAGCGGACCGCTTACCATAGTCGGTGTCGGGGCAGGTGCAACCATGGCTGCTTGCGTCACGCAGGCGCTGCGTGGCGGGTCTGTACCCGTCGCCCGCCAGGTCCTTGTCCATGGCGTATTCGGAGCAGCCAGGTCCAGCGGCAGCTACCTCGATCATGCCAACGCGCCGATGCTGACCCGGGAGGATTGTCAGTTTCACGAAGACGTCCGCTTTGGAGGGGCTGCGCCCATCAAGGATGCTACCGCCTTTGCCCTGCACGCGTCGGACCTGACGGGCGTGCCGAAAACAATCCTTTTCTCGGCCGAATGCGACCCGACTTCGGACGAGGGCCGGCAGTATCGAAATGCCCTTGTGGCGGCAGGTTGCGACGCGGAATGGCACTGCGAGGCGGGTTTGGTTCATGGATATATTAGGGCGCGACATTGCTCGGACCGGGCGGCCTCCGGCTTTGCGCGGGTTGTTGCCGCGATCGGCAGGCTTGGTCGGCCACAGGGGTGAGCAATGCAGTTCGGGGCCAGAAGCGGCCCAAAGTCGACACTCAGCAGGGGTTGGTTCAAAACAGTTCAACCTCGCCCTCCGTTTTGCTGTGCGGACTGGCGTACGAGGGGTTCGAAATGGCAAGTGCCAAGTCGCGCAGCTGCAAATTGGCCAATTGATCAGACATGTCGACAACCGTGTTCGGATCCGCCTTTGAGCTGACGTGTTTCAACACCTGGCTGAGGCCATCTAGCGATTGAACCAGCAGATCGGCCCCTTGCAAATCTGTCAGGGTATTTCTGTCGATCGGCCTTTCGCTCAGCGCATGCAAGATTGCCGTTTCGAGCCGCTTTGCGACGACCTCAAGGTGGCCAAGGTGGTCTGCCAGCCGCGACAGAACCAGCGACAGCGGGATAGGCTCTGGTGGTTCGCGCATACCCACCTTCAAAGAGGACCGACGACAGATTGCAGGCATGTCCTCATCTGATCGGTCGTAAAGAGTTTGCGAATAAAGTTGTTCATGCCGAGGGCCTTGCCGGTATCGATGATCGTCTGATCGATCTTGCCACTGACAAGGATAAAGCCAATTCGTTGGGTCGTCCTGTTCTGCCGCAGCGCCTTGAGTAGTTGAAGCCCGTCCAGCCCCGGCATATTGTAGTCCGAAATGACAAGGTGGACCGGCTGGGCCGACAGCATCTTGAGTGCCTCAGTCCCGTCGGTTCGGAAGTCGACCTTCTTGATCCCGATTTCTTCGAGGGCCATCATGATGATACCTCTGCTGGTCGACATGTCGTCGACGACCAAGACTGACAGGTTGTCTTTCAAAGACATTAAGGGTGCTCCGTTTATGTCGTTCTTTCGAGGGGCCGGTTCTAGCCGGATCGGGATTTCTTGAAGGTCGTTCGTCCGCACATCGTCATGTCCTGGGCAAATTCGGGGCCGAGGCGCTCGGAATGCCCGATGCACAACAGTCCGTCCGGGGCGAGCACCGAAATCAGACCGGCCCAGACCCGGGACTGGGTGGGTGCATCCATGTAGATGGCGACATTTCGGCACAGAATGGCGTCGAAGGGGCCGCGCAGGGGCCAGGGTTCGACGAAGTTCAAGTATCGAAACGTGACCAACTCTTTGACTGCGTTAGATACCTCAAGCGTGTCCCCGACCTTGGCCCCCAAACCAAAGCAAATGCTGCGCAGGTCCGGGGGAACGGCCTCAATGCCGCCCGCGGGGTACTTCCCGATCCGTGCTTTCGAGAGGACTTCCTGATTGATGTCAGTCGCTAGTATGCGAACGTCATGCGACGCGGCTTGCGGAAAGCTTTTCAGGACGACGGCCGCCAGGCTATAGGCCTCTTCCCCGCTGGAACATCCGGCGGACCAGAACCGGACACGCCCCCCCTTTTTTGCCCGCTCAATCAGGTTTGGCATCACCTCGTTGGCGAGCGTCTCGAAGTGGTAGGGTTCACGAAAGAACCGGGTGGTGTTCGTAGTCAGGGCATTGACCATCACTTGCAGTTCAGACCCTCGACCGGGACCAGTGACAAATGCGAGGTAATCAGCAAAACCGCGGTGCCCCAGCCTCCGGACGTGTTTGGCGAGGCGTGACAAGACAAGCGATTGATTTGCCTCGGTCATCGTGATGCCGGCAACTTCGCGGATGAGTGTCCGCACCCTTTCAAAGTCTGCCGATGTATAGGTCAGATCGGCCTCCACCCCGAGCAATGTGGATTGGTTGCTTCCCATTGTTCAGCCTTCGTCTTCTTTGAGCGCGGGCGGCAGAACGGCCTTGATGTCGATGACCCGCAGCATGCGCTGCTCGGTCGCAATCACCCCTTCGATGAATGCCCGAGTGCTTTCGGAGGTGATATCCGGCGTTGGCTGGATCGACTGTCGGCTGACACTCATGATGTCCGAAACCGCGCTGACCAAAAAGCCGACGGTCTGTGGCCCGACCACGGCTATGACGATCAAGTGGCGCGGATCGGGCACCGACGGGGGCAGGCCAAGGCGGGAGGCCAGATCGACGATGGGAACGACTGTGCCGCGCAGGTTGATGACACCCAGAACATAGGGCGGCGCATGAGGCAGGATCGTCGCGGGCGTCCAGCCTCGAATTTCGCGCACCGCCATGATGTCGACGCAGAAGTCTTGTTCGTCGACACGGAATGTCACAAGTTCACGTGTGTCCGATTGAAATATCTCGGCTGTTGCAGTCATTTCATACCTCGTCGAGCATCGTGGAGCTGGGCACGACCGGGCGCGCCCCTTCTGCGGTTTCTTCGGGGTCGATGATCAGTGCGATCTTGCCGTCACCCAGAATTGTCGCCGCGGCGACGCCTGGAACCCGCCCATAGTTGCCCTCCAACCCCTTAATGACCACTTGTCGCTGGTCGTAGATCCGGTCGACGGCCAAGGCCCAATTCTGTTGTTGATCAGACTCGATGAGCAACAGGACCATGTCTGTCACTTTGCCGGGTTCGTTGCGATGCCCGAAGATCGTGCCAAGGTCGATGATGGGAACAAATTTTTCACGGACAGACACAACCAGGTTCTGGCCACCCAATGCATGGATGTCCTCCTTGGTCGGTCGTAGGGTTTCGATGATTGCGGTGATTGGGACGACCATGGTCTGCCCGCATACGTCCACAACCATCCCATCGAGGACAGCAAGCGTAAGGGGTAGGCTGATCGACATGGTCGTTCCCTTGCCGGGGCTCGACATGACGTTAACCCGCCCTCCAAGTTTTTGGATCGCGCTGCGGACCACATCCATTCCGACCCCACGGCCGGACAAGTCCGTCACCTCGCGCGCGGTCGAAAACCCAGGCAGAAACAGAAGTTTATTAATCTCGGCATCTGTGAGAACCGCGTCGCGCGGGACAAGGCCCTTCGATTTGGCAATTTCCAGCACCTTAGGTCGATTGATACCGGCGCCATCGTCGGAAATCTCGATGATCACCCGCCCGGATCGGTGTGCGGCACTCAGTGTGATGCAACCTGTTTCGGGCTTCCCGGCAGCGCGCCGTGTGTCCGCCCCCTCAAGTCCATGGTCGACCGAGTTGCGGATCATATGGGTGAGCGGGTCAACCAGCCGTTCAATGACGGTCTTGTCCACTTCCGTAGCTTCACCGATGGTTTCCAGGCGGACTGTCTTTCCGGCAATGTCTGACGCCTCGCGCACGATCCGGGCCATTCTTTGGAACAGCGGCTTTACGGATTGAGCCCGGATTGACATCACGGCCTCTTGGATGTCTCGTGCCAGATTCTTGAATTCATTCAGACTTGTCGCCAACTCAGTGCGCTCTGTGAGGCCTGCGTCGTCAACGCATTGGGCCAGAACCGATTGGTTGATGACCAGTTCCCCAACGATGTTGATCAATCGATCGACGAGGTCGAGGTCGACGCGGACGGATGATTTTTTGCTGCTTCCGCCACCTGTCTTTTTGGGCTGATCCGCGGCGATTGTGCTGGAGCCGTAGGATTGGGATGGAACCGCATCTTCGGTCGGAGAGGCGGCGGTTTCCCTCAAAGGTGCGTCCGGCACCCCTATGGGCTGGGTTTGCGCTACCTGGTTTGAAAAATCGTCTACTTCGGAGATATCAAGGCGGCACAGCCCCTCTACGAAATCGAAGACCTCGCGAACCTCCGTCAGAGACTTTTCGGTCTAGAGCGTCAGGGTCCAGTCAAGGTAGCTTTCGTCCCATACCAGGTCTTCGAGGGAAGGGAGGTCGGTATCGTCCAACTGGACGATTATGTGCCCCAAGTCCGAGAGTTCCCGAAACAGGTAGGTGGGGTCGTTGCCATTGGCATATAGCTGCCTGGTTGCAGAAAATTCGACCTTGATCGTCCTCGAGCCGATCGGGGCTGGATCAAAGGCCAGGTCAATCGGCAAGCCAAGCGGTTCGAACGACAGTTCGGGTTCAGTTGCTGCACTATCGTCGCCAGGAGCGGTGCCGGGTGGCGCACCCAGAGCCGCCATCCTGGCGATGAGGTCGGCCCCCGCAGTTTCATCAACCTCTGCTTCCTCCTGGGCCGCTCCAACGAGATCGGACAGGTGGTCCGCGGCCCTGTGACAGAGCTTCATGACGTCAATTGTGGGGACCAAGCGCCCTGATCGCATTTCATCAAGGGTGGTTTCAAATTGATGCGAAAAGCGGACCAGCGCATCCAGACCGAAAGCGGCCCCGCCTCCCTTGATCGAGTGGACAGACCGAAAGACGGCGTTCACGGTTTCGAGGTCAAAGGAGGAATCTTCGATGCCATCGTCGATTTCGCTCAAACCATCGTTGAGCGCCTCCAACAATTCATCACATTCCTGAAAAAACGTCTGGCGGATGTCGTTCGTCGCGGTCATCAGAGCCTCACGCCGCTGCGATGCGCCGTATGGCGGCTTGAAGTTTTTGGGAAGATCATCGGCAAGGACACGACGCTTCTTCTTTCCATCATTCGACTTTCAATCGACGCTCACGAAGCGGAATAGCTTTGGAAGCCCGATCATAGCATCTATTTCGATTGGGGGCCGGACGCCGGGCGCTACCAGAAGAAGATTGAGGGTCGCCGTTCGAAGGCGCTAGACCCTCTGAAATTGCCTGAGGCTCTACAAGAAGCTTCGACCTGGCCACCCTCTTAAACCTGATGGCTGTTTCAATGGAAGCTTCTCAAATGCGGGCTTGAATGCATGTGGGCCCCCTGAAATTATCGCGCGAAAACCGTCACTAGATCGGCAATAGAAATCGGCGAACTTGAAATCATTGAACGATTTCAGTGGTTTATGGCGGAGAGACAGGGATTCGAACCCTGGGAACGCTTGCACGCTCAACGGTTTTCGAGACCGCCCCGTTCGACCACTCCGGCACCTCTCCGCGGTCATTGGCGGCGTGTAATGGGGACTGGACGGCTGTGCAAGTCCCATTTCGCAGCGACTGCGACCTTTGGGCCATCCGAAGCCGGCGGCTTGGCCTTTGCATCGTAGCTGGCGCCCCCTATCTAAGGAATAGCCGCTACAGGAGAATGTCCAGTGCTGACCCGTGTTCTTGCCTCTCTACTTGTGACCGCCACCCTGTCGGGCCCGATCTTTGCCCAAACGTCCGGGGCATCGGATCCGGCCAACCAAGAGATCCGACAAGAGGCTCAGGTCGAGGCATTGTTCAACGCGCTCGGACTGTCCGAGATGATCGATATCATGCGCGAAGAGGGTCTTGCCTACGGGGCAGAGATAGCCGCCGACCTGCTGCCCGGCCGCCCGACAGGAGATTGGGACGCGGCCCTTGCCACGATCTACGATGCCGACCGCATGCAAAGCGAGGTTCTTGAGGACCTTGGGCTGGCGCTTGCGAACGAAGCTATCGCACCGATCCTTGCGTTCTTCGAGGCAGAGCCGGGCGCCACCATCGTCAATCTCGAGGTGACGGCCCGTCGCGCCCTGCTTGACGACGCGGTTGAGGCTGCAAGCAAGGACGCCGCCATCATTGCCCGCATGGATGAAACGCCACGCTACCAACTGATCGACCGCTTCGTCACCGTCAACGACCTGGTCGAGACCAACGTCGTCGGGGCGATGAACTCAAACTACGCCTTCTACATCGGCCTCAAGCAGGGTGGCGCCTTTCCTGCCGACCTGACCGAGGATCAGATCCTGAGCGATGTCTGGTCTCAGGAATCCGAGATCCGGGACAACACGACCGAGTGGGTCTATTCCTTTTTGCTGCTGGCTTATTCGCCGCTGTCGGATGCCGACCTCGAGACTTATATCGCTTTTTCCGAAACCCCGGCCGGGGCCGCGATGAACAGGGCCATTTTTCTGGCTTTCGATGGCATGTTCGAGGATATCAGCAGGGCTTTGGGTCTTGCTGCCGCCCGCGAAATGGTGACGCAAGAGCTTTAACCGCCATAGACCAGCAGGGCGAGGATCAGGGCGCCGGGATTTCCTGAGTATAGCGGCAAGTCACCCTGCAACTGGATCAGCCGGGCAGGGCGGTCGCCTGCCGGAATGCGAGCCAGGTCCATCGCCTTGGTCAGTTCCGGCCCGCCACCTGCTGCGATCTCGGACAGGATGACCGGATAGGCCGATTTGACCTGCACTTCGACCGGCCCGCGACGCCCGTCCATCGACGGGTTCTGCAGGGATGAGGTCAGGGCGCCGAACGGTCCTGCGCCTGGCGCACCCCCGGTCGTGCAGGCCCCAAGGATGAGCAGTGCGGACAGGGCAAGACGCATGAAAAGGCTCCTCGAAGCGGGTTGACTTGAACCGCAGTTGCGCAGATAAGCCCGCATCCCGGCAAGTGTCTTGGCGGGACCACGCGGGAGTCCGCCGATCGGACCCTGCGTTACAGAAACGAACGTCTGAATAAAGACGCGCTGTCCAACGGTGGTCCATGGCCACAAACGCCCCGAGGGATCGGGGGACCGGAGCGACGCGGTATACGAAGGAAAGAAACCATGTTTGCGGTTATGAAAACCGGCGGCAAGCAATACAAAGTGGCCTCGGGCGATATCCTCCGGGTCGAAAAGCTTGCAGCAGCGGCGGGTGAAACCGTCCAGTTCAATGAAATTCTGATGGTCGGTGATACCATCGGTGCCCCCATGATCGACGGCGCAGCGGTTCAGGCCGAAGTGATCGACCAGATCAAGGGCGACAAGACGATCAACTACGTGCGTCGTCGTCGTAAGCATTCGTCCAAGCGGACCAAGGGCCACCGTCAGCAACTGACCCTCGTCAAGGTGACCGAGATTCTGGCCGCCGGCGGTGACAAGACCGGCGTCAAGGCTGCCATCGGTGCGGCGATCGCCTCTGCCATGGCCCACGAGGCTCCTGGCGCCGCTCCCAAGGCGAAGGCTGCACCTGCCGCCAAGGCCGCTGCTGGCGCGGACGACCTCAAGGTTCTGTCTGGCGTCGGCCCCGCGCTTGAGAAGAAGCTGCACGAAAACGGCGTGACCAGCTTTGCACAGATCGCAGCCTGGACCGAAGCCGATGTTGCCGAGATGGACGAAAAGCTGTCCTTCAAGGGCCGGATCGAGCGTGAAGGCTGGATCGAACAGGCCAAGAATCTGGCCAACTGATAAAATAGGAGAGAAACACCATGGCACATAAAAAAGCAGGCGGTTCCTCCCGCAACGGTCGCGACAGCGCTGGTCGCCGTCTGGGCGTCAAGAAGTTCGGCGGCGAGGCCGTGATCCCGGGCAACATCATCATGCGCCAGCGTGGCACAAAGATGTGGCCGGGCGACGGCGTTGGCATGGGCAAGGATCACACGATCTTTGCAACTGTCGAAGGCGCCGTGAGCTTCCGCAAGGGCTTCAAGGGCCGCACCTTTATTTCGGTGCTCCCCGTGGCTGAGGCGGCCGAATAGACCGGAACGCGTCACTTATAGACAAGTGAGGGGGATCGGTCGAAGGACCGGTCCCCCAAGCATTTATGGATCGTAAGATTATTTCAGGATCACGAAACTGTCGTCATATCACTCTGGTAACCGAACTTCGGTAGACCCAGATGAGTGCGATGCCGGGTGACACCCTGGCTGCGGTCTTGGAGGAGACAAGGGTTTTGGAGGAGGAAAGCCATGCTGATCGACACAGTGACCACCCAGCCGACCATATCGGCAGACCGCTTTGTGCTGCGTCCGCTGCGCAAGTCAGACGCCGGCATGATCGCGCATTATTGCGCCGATCCACGGGTGGCCAATGGCACCACGACGATACCCCACCCGCTGCCTCCCGGCACCGCCGAGGCGCTGGTCGAACGGGCCAACCTCACCGAACGGACCGAGGATGTCTGGGCCATGGACGCCTCCGAACGCGGCCAGGGAGAGTTGTTGGGACTTATCACCCTGACCCGGATGGAGCCGATCAAAGGTCAGGCCCAAAGCGAGGTTCGCTATTGGGTGGCCCCCGCCTTCTGGAACACCGGCCTTGCCTCCGAGGCCCTTCGCGTGCTGATCGAGGCCAATCCACATGAAGCCAGCCAGATCCTGGCCGAAGTGTTCCAGGACAACACCGGCTCTGCCCGGGTGCTGACCAACTGCGGATTTGACTACCTGGGCGATGCCGAGGCGTTTTCGGTCGCCCGCAACAGCACGGTGCCAACATGGACCTACACGCTGCAAACCGGCCGGTAGAGCCGCTGCACACCTGCATTTCTTAAAGACCCGACAGGAGTGTCCCCGGCCGATCAATGCTGTTGACGCAGGAGCGCTTGCAGACCTTGAGAAACCTCGCGCAATAGACTATCGCGAGCCTCTACCGCCCGGAAGGCCCTGATCCATGAAGTTCCTCGACCTGTGCAAAGTCACCATCCGCTCTGGCAGCGGAGGCGGAGGCTGCGTGTCATTCCGGCGCGAGAAATACGTTGAATACGGCGGCCCCGATGGCGGCGACGGCGGCAACGGTGGCAGCGTCATCGCAGAGGCGGTGGACGGGCTGAACACCCTGATCGATTTTCGGTACCAGCAGCACTTCTTTGCCCAGAACGGGCAGCATGGCATGGGCCGCCAGCGGACAGGGTTCTCCGGCGACGATATCGTCCTCAAGGTGCCCGTCGGCACCGAGATCCTCGATGAGGACGAGGAAACCGTTATCGCCGACCTGACCGAGGTGGGCCAAAGGGTCGTTCTGGCCAAGGGTGGCAACGGCGGCTTTGGCAACCTGCACTTCAAGACCGCGACCAACCAGGCCCCCCGCCGCGCAAACGCGGGTCAGGAGGGGGTCGAACGGATGATCTGGCTCCGCCTGAAACTGATCGCGGATGCGGGCCTTCTGGGGATGCCGAATGCGGGCAAGTCGACCTTTCTGGCCGCCACATCCAATGCCCGGCCCAAGATCGCTGACTATCCCTTTACCACCCTTGTGCCCAACCTCGGCGTCGTGGGCGTGGACAACGTGGAGTTCGTCGTGGCCGACATTCCGGGCCTGATCGAAGGGGCGAGCGAAGGGCGCGGGCTTGGCGACACTTTCCTTGGCCACGTGGAACGCTGCGCGGTGCTCTTGCACCTTGTCGATGGCACAGCTGACGATCCCATGACCGATTACACCACGATTATCGGAGAGCTTGAGGCCTATGGCGGCTACCTTGCCGATAAGCCCCGGATCACCGTGCTCAACAAGATCGATGCGCTGGACGACGAAGAACGGGCTTTCCTCAAGGACGAGATGGAGGCGGTCGTCGGTGGCCCGGTCTTGCTCATGTCCGGTGTGACCCGAGAAGGCGTAACAGAAGTTCTGCGCGCCCTGCGGGCCGAGATTGATGACAACCGGTTGCGGCACCGCAAGGCCGCGGAGGAGCCTGCGGAGGATCCGACGTGGCAACCCTAAGCCAGGTTTCCCTAAACGACGCCCGGCGCCTTGTCGTCAAGATCGGCTCGGCTCTCCTGGTGGATCGGAACAGCGGGGCGCTGCGGTCCGAATGGCTGCACAGCCTGGCCGCTGACGTCGCCCGCATAAGGGCACGGGGCTGCCAGTTGATCCTTGTCTCCTCGGGCTCCATCGCGCTCGGGCGCGGGGTTCTGGGACTGCCGGCCGGGGGGCTTGCGCTCGAACAATCGCAGGCCGCCGCCGCTGTCGGGCAGATCCAACTCGCCCGCGCCTACGAAGAGGCGCTGGCCCCCTACGGGCTCGTCACGGGCCAGGTGCTTGTAACGCTCGAAGATTCGACCGACCGCCGGCGCTACCTGAATTCCCGTGCCACGATGGAAACGCTGCTCAGCCTCGGGGTCACCCCCATCGTGAACGAGAACGACACAGTGGCCACGGATGAAATCCGCTACGGCGACAACGACCGGCTTGCCGCCCAGGTCGCCGTCACGGCCGGAGCCGACCAACTGGTGCTGCTCTCCGATGTCGACGGTTTCTATTCCGCCAACCCCAACATCGACGCATCGGCCCGGCGCTACGACCTGATCGACACCATCACGCCCGAGATCGAGGCGATGGCCGGCGACGGTGTTTCGGGCCTGTCCAAGGGCGGGATGATCACCAAACTGATGGCCGCCCGCATCGCGACCGAGGCAGGCTGCGCCATGGCGATCACGCTTGGCACCCCGCTCAACCCTCTCCGCGCGCTCGAGGACGGCGCACCAGCGACCTGGTTCAGCGCCCAGACCGACCCGCAGGCAGCACGCAAACGCTGGATCGCGGCGATGAAGCCCAAGGGCGAAATCCGGGTCGACAGCGGGGCTGAAACGGCCCTGGCTGACGGCAAAAGCCTGCTGCCCGCCGGCATCCAGGCCGTCACCGGCCGGTTTGGACGCGGTGATCCGGTCGCCATCCTCTCCGCCGATGGCAACCGCATCGGCCTTGGCCTGACCCGCTACACTTCGGACGAGGCGCGGGCCATCAAGGGACGACGCAGCGCTGACATCGAGGCCATCCTGGGCTACAAAGGGCGCGCGGCCCTGATCCACCGTGACGACATGGTCCTCTGATCCTCCCTTCGCTTCGTTCCAAATACTCAAAAAACCACGCCCTTCGAAAGCGCCTGCCATGAAAGACCTCACCGACATCCCCGCCCTGATGCGCGACATCGGCCAGCGCGCCCGTGCCGCGGCCACCACGCTTGCCACCGCCACGGCCGAGCGTAAGCATGCCGCCCTCGTAAGTGCCGCCGATGCCGTCTGGCAGAACCGGCAGCAGATCATCGACGCCAATGCCGAAGATCAGGTCTACGGCGAGGAAAAGGGCCTCAGCCCTGCGATGATGGACCGGCTGATCCTTGACGAACGCCGGGTGCAGGGCATCGTCGACGGTCTGCGCAGTGTGGCGGCCCAGGCCGATCCGGTCGGGGCGGTGATGACCGAATGGGACATGCCGTCGGGCCTGAATATCCAACGGGTGCGCACACCGCTTGGCGTCATCGGGGTGATCTATGAAAGCCGCCCCAATGTGACCGCCGATGCAGGCGCGCTGTGCCTGAAATCCGGTAATGCCGTGATCCTGCGCGGCGGTTCCGAAAGCTTTCATTCCTCGACCGCGATCCATGCCTGCCTTCAGGCCGGGCTGAAGGCGGCCAACCTGCCGCTTGATGCGATCCAGCTGGTGCCGACCCGCGACCGGGCTGCTGTTGGCGCCATGTTGACAGCCGTCGATCATATCGACGTCATCGTGCCGCGCGGGGGCAAGGGTCTTGTCGGGCTCGTGCAGCGCGAAGCACGGGTTCCGGTCTTTGCCCATCTTGAGGGGATCTGCCACATCTACGTCGGGGCAGACGCCGATCCGGCGATGGGGGTTGAGGTTGTCCTGAATGCCAAGACGCGACGGACCGGCATTTGCGGCGCGATGGAGTGTCTTCTGGTCGACCAGGCCTTCCTTAACGCCCATGGCCCGATCGTGGTCGAAGCATTGGTCGCCGCCGGGGTCGAGGTGCGGGCCGCCGGGCCGCTGGCAGGCGTTGTCGGGACAGTGCCCGCTGGGCCGCAGGACTTTGGTAAAGAGTTTCTGGACATGATATGTGCGGCCAAAGTGGTGAACGGCGTAGCCGAGGCCATCGACCACATTCGCCAATTCGGCTCGCAGCATACCGATGCGATCATCACGGCCAACGATGCAGTCGCCGCCCAGTTTTTTAGTCAGCTTGATTCGGCGATCCTGATGCGCAACGCTTCGACCCAGTTTGCCGATGGAGGCGAGTTTGGCATGGGGGCCGAGATCGGCATTGCCACCGGCAAGATGCACGCCCGTGGCCCGGTCGGGGCCGAGCAGTTGACGAGCTTCAAATACCTCGTGCGCGGCAACGGGACCGTCAGGGGCTAACCCTTGGCTTGAAGGTCAGTTTCAAGGTGGGCTGCCATATCGGTTGCAATATCGGTTGATGGTCCAACGTCGGGATCGCCCAGGGCGTCCATGGCCAAAGTGACTTTGATCCGCTCCGGTTCAAAAGTCACCGTGACGTCCTGCCCGGCATCCGACAGGGCCTGGGGCAACAGGACGAAGTGGACCACAGCGGGTATCATGGGCCGATTGTCTGCCAGTTGGCCAAACCGGTCCCAAAGGGCAGGGTCGATCCGCAAATCCTGTCCAGCCGCCAGGATGTTCAACCCGCAACTGGTGGAGGCGATTGTGATGGCGCCGCCACGCGGCATCGCAGTTTCGAGGCATTGAAGGATCAGGAAAGCCGTCCGCACCAGACTGCGCGACGGATTGCCCGGAACCTTCCATTCGTACGCAATTCGCCCACCATGACCCGCCCCTTGCAAGGTGTCGAGGATCTCGCTGCGCGACACCACTTGCCCTGTCTGGGCCGCCCCGAACGCGATCCGAAAAAACTGGACCCGGGCCATGGCATTGCGCAGGCTGTCTTCGATCAACTCCAACTCGGGCGATGGCGGGGTGCCAGTCAGAGCCAAAAGCTCCATCCCATTGCCGATCGCGCCAATAGGGCTGATAAGGTCGTGACAGATGCGCGCGCCCACAAGGGTTGCGAGGTCAGCCCCCTTCGTCATGGCCCGGTCCCATCATTGAACGGGCCGGGGGGGGGAGGGCGAAAATGCAGGCGCATCCGCTGCAACGGGAAAGGACCCCATGTCAGGCATCAACGCAATTCTTGCCCCCGGTATGCTGGTGCGCCACCCGGATCGCCCGGACTGGGGCACCGGCCAGGTGCAATCCAATATTTCGGGTCGAATCACGGTCAACTTCCCTGATGAAGGCAAAGTTGTCTTCGACGGGCAACGCGTCGCACTCATACTTGTATCCTCTTGACGGACAACACACATCGGCTTGTATCAGAACCCTAGCGCCACAATCCCAACGGTCAATGAAGGCTCCAGATCAAGTAAGTGCTCAAAAAGTTGCCAAAAGGTTTACGTGTGCCTAGAAAGCGCAAAATCGTCCGCGTGGCGACGCCCCTATCCAAGGTCCAAGAAGGATGAACAGCTTAGCCCCCCTCTTTGAGGTGACACTGGCGCAGGATGCGGTGGATTTGCGCGCAGCCCAGCGGTTGCGCTACGAGGTGTTCGTTCGGGAACTTGGCGGTGACGGTGCTTTGGTCGATCATGACGCAGGCCTTGAACGCGACCGCTTTGACGAGGTGTCCGACCACCTGATCCTGCGCGATATCTCGCGCCCCCGCGAAGACGGGGTCGTCGGGGTTTATCGCCTGATGGATGATGCCGCCGCCCGCCGGGCCGGAGGGTTCTATTCGTCGCAGGAATACGATCTTTCGCCTTTGCTGTCCGGCGGCCGCCGCCTGCTCGAGCTTGGTCGTTCTTGTGTCCATCCTGATTACCGTGGCGGGACAGCGATGTATCACCTGTGGCAAGGGCTGGCGGAATACATCGAAAACAAGGGAATAGATGTTCTGTTTGGTGTCGCCTCGTTTCACGGGACGGACCTGAAGGCCCTTGAAATGCCGCTGTCCCTGCTGCACCACAACCACCTTGCCCCGCCCGAGTTGCGGGTTCGGTCCCGCGTTTTTGAGGCGATGGACCTTGTTCCAGCGCCCCAGATCGACAGGCTGGCCGCAATGCAGGGGACCCCTGCGCTGATCAAGGCCTACTTGCGACTGGGTGGCGTGGTGGGCGAGGGGGCCTTTGTCGATCATGCCTTCAACACCACCGATGTTTGCCTGCTGGTGGACACCGCCCGCATGAGTACGCGGCAAAAGGCGCTGTATTCCCGTCCGGGCCGTTTCTGACCCGCCAATGACAGACAGGGGAACCAACCCTCAGACCTGGGTCGCACCGGAGCCTGTGTCGCACCCGCCCCTTGGTCCGGCTGACTGGCTGCGCGTGGTCTTGCGCGGGCTGCCTTTGGCAGTTGTGGTCTTTGGTTGCCTGGGGCTGTTGCTAATGGTGCGTCTGATCGAGCGTCCGCTTTTTGGCCTGCGCCGTCCCGTCACGCCCTATATCACCCAGTTTGTCTGCCGATCCGCCTTTGTCCTGCTGGGAATGGGTTACCGCACGATTGGCGCGCCCATGTCGCAACCGGGGGCGGTGGTGGCCAACCATGCCTCCTGGCTGGATATATTTGCCCTGAACGCGGCCAAGCGGATCTATTTCGTCTCCAAGTTCGAGGTGGCGGGCTGGCCCGGGATCGGCTGGCTGGCCCGGGCGACGGGGACGGTCTTTATCCGGCGCGATCCCAAGGCCGCGCGGGAACAGCTTGCCGTGTTTCAGGGTCGGCTTGCCGCCGGGCACAAGCTGTTGTTCTTTCCCGAAGGCACCTCGACCGACGGGTTGCGGGTGCTGCCGTTCAAACCGACGCTCTTTGCCGCCTTTCTTTCGCCAGAGCTCCGGCCGACGCTGTGGATCCAGCCCGTCACGGTGATCTACGAGGCCCCAGAGGGCGCAGATCCCCGGTTTTACGGTTGGTGGGGTGACATGGACTTTGGTCCGCACCTGTTGTCGACCCTCGCCGCCCGGAGGCAGGGCCGGGTGACGGTGCGCTATCATGACCCGGTGCGGGCGGCGGACTTTAGCGACCGCAAGGCGCTTGCTGCCCTGTTAGAACGTCAGGTCCGCACCGGTTTGCAGGAGGCCGGGGTTGGGGCTGCGGCGGGCGCAGTCTAGCACATCGCCCTAACCCATAGCCTTGTGCAAAGCGGTCAGCATCGCTGCGGCGTCATCTTGGCCCCAGATCTCATCGCCGATACCAAAGAAATCGGTGTGCGGGGTCAGGGCGCGGATCAGGTCTTCGGTCAGCGCGCCTTCGGCGACCACCGGGACCTCGATCATCTCGGACCACCATTGAAACAGCTCAAGCTCGGCCTGCTCACCATTGCCAAGCGGGGTCAGGCCAACAGGGCCAAAGCTGACGTAGTCTGCCCCCAACTCGCCCGCCGTCATCCCGTCGTGGCGCGAGGTGCCGCAGAAGGCTCCGATGATGGCATCCTCACCCAGATCCTTGCGCATCTTGCGGACGCTGCGAGAGCCGTCGGTGAGGTGGACCCCGTCAAGGCCCAGACGTTCGACCAGCAGCATGTGGGTATCGATCACGATGGCGATGTCGCGGGCGTGGGTGACCTCGCGCAGGGCGTCGGCGGCACGGGCGATCTTGTCCTCGTCCCGTGTGGCCAGCGACAGGCGCAGGCAGGCCACTTCGACCGCGTCAAGACAGCGGGCAAGGCGGTCGGGAAAGACCGACAGGTCTAACTCGGGCGGGGTGATCAGGTAGATCTGTGGCTGATCGGGGGTGTCGGACATGGTATTTGGCTTTCCCGTAACGTGGCAAGACCGCGCTATAGCTGGGTTTTAGGGGATTGGCTACTTCGGCGGCAGGCTTTGTGCATGGGCCAGCGCCATGGCCACGATCCGGGCGCGTTGTTCGTCATCGGCGATGACCTCCTCGGATACATCGACCAGCCCGCCCATCGGCCGCCCGGTAAAGCTGAGCGGGGAAATCCCTTCCAGCAGCAACGCCTCGGCCTCGGCCGCCTTGCCGACGCGGGCCATGCCGCCGTCCTGATGGACGCCGCAGATCATGTTGCCGTGCAACAGGAAACACAGGCCGCCGAACATCTTCTTTTCGGTGATACCGGCCAGATCGGCCAGCTCTTCCCGGATCAAAGTGGCAAGACCCTCGTCATAGGCCACGGCGCGTCCTCCTTGTATCAGAGACAGCGCCAGCGTATCACGCCCCCCGACCTGCAAGGAAGCCCCATGCCCTCGACCACGCCGCAACCCGCCTTTGTCCTGATCCGCCCCCAGATGGGCGAAAACATCGGTGCGGCTGCCCGCGCCATGTGGAACTTTGGCCTTGACCGGATGCGGGTGACGACGCCGCGCGACGGCTGGCCCAGCGAGCGGGCGGTCGCGATGGCGTCGGGCGCGGGCCGGCTGCTGGACGAGGCGCAGTTGTTTGACAGCACCGCCGCCTCGATAGCCGATTGTACCTATGTCTACGCCACCACCGCGCGGGGGCGCGACCTGACCAAGCCCGTTTTCACGCCAGAGGCCGCGATGGCCGACGCGGCCGCTCGGATCGCAGCGCGGGAAAAGGTGGCCGTGCTGTTTGGTCCTGAACGCGCGGGGCTTGAGAATGACGACATCATCCGGGCCAATGCCATCGTGACCGTGCCGGTCAATCCCGATTTCGCGTCCCTCAACCTCGCCCAATGCGTCCTTCTGACCGCCTACGAATGGCGCCGCGCCACCCAAGAGGCCGAGGCCATGCGCACCGAACTGGCTGGCACCAACTGGGCCGTGGTGTCCGAGATCGAGGCACTGGCATCGCATTATGAAGAGCGGCTTGAGGATGCGGGCTTCTGGTTTCCCGATCACAAGGCGGCCAGCATGAAGATGAACCTGCGCAATCTGTGGAGCAGGCTGCCCCTGACCCGGGCGGATGTGCAGATGCTGCACGGTGTTCTGCGTCAGTTGGTCCGCGGCAAGGATCAGGGCTGACGCTTGCCCGCGCCGTTCCATCGTCTTAGGTATCAGTCAACCGAATTGCAGGACGGATCACGATGGGACTGAAACCCGCCAGCGGCAAGGGCCGCGCCATCTTTGAAGAGGTCAGCACCGAGCAGAAGCCCGTGGCCGCCCCCGGTGCCATCGATCGGGGCCGGGCGGACGGGCGCGGCGCGATCCGGATCTGGCTGATGATCCTGTTTGCCATGGTCGCGATGATCATCGCCGTGGGTGGGATGACCCGGCTCACGGACTCGGGCCTGTCGATCACCGAATGGGCGCCGATCTCGGGCGCGCTGCCCCCCTTGTCCGAGGCCGATTGGACGTCCGAGTTCGAGGCCTACAAGCTGACCCCCGAATACCAACTGCAAAACGCCGGCATGTCATTGGCCGAGTTTCAGTACATCTACTGGTGGGAATGGGGCCACCGGCAATTGGCCCGGACCATTGGCCTTGTCTGGGCGCTTGGATTTTTCACCTTTCTGGCGATGCGCAAGATCCCCGTGGGCTGGACCGCCCCGCTGTTTTCCATCGGTGTCCTGATCGGGGTACAGGGGGCGATTGGCTGGTGGATGGTGCATAGCGGGCTGCAAGGCACCATGCTTGACGTCGCCTCCTACCGGCTGGCGACCCATCTGGGGCTGGCCTTTGTCATTCTGGGCATTCTGGCCTGGTTCACCTTTACCATGGGCCGCAAGCAGACCGACCTGATGCAGGCGCGGCGATCCGGGGAAGGGCGGCTTTTCTCTGTCTCGACCGGGTTGATGCATCTGGCCTTTGTGCAGATCCTGTTGGGGGCTTTGGTGGCCGGTATCGACGCAGGCCGGGCCTTTCCCACATGGCCCCTCATGGGCAGTGGCATCCTGCCGCCCGATCCCTTTACCCTCACCCCGCTCTGGCGGAACTTCTTTGAGGACGCAGGCCTTGTTCAGTTCATCCACCGCACGGTGGGCTACCTGTTGCTGATCATGGGGATCGTTACCTGGAACCGGGCGCGCAAATCACCTAACACCGCGACCCGCTTTGCCTTTAACGCCATGCTGGCGATGCTGGTGCTGCAAATCGTACTGGGCATTGTGACGGTTCTTTATTCCGCCCCGGTTCACATCGCCATTGTTCACCAGATCGGGGCGGTGATCCTTTGGGTTCTCATCCTGCGGGGCCGCTTTCTGGCCCGCTACCCCTTGCCGCAATCAGTGCGCGGCACCCTAGCCAAAGGTTAAGCCCATGTCCGCCTATGACGCCCTGATGGAATTCCAACGCGAGACTGAAGCCCTGTCCCAGGTCGCGGGCCGCCTTGGTTGGGACCAGGAAACCATGATGCCGCGCGGGGCAGCCGACCAGCGCAGCGAAGAGATGGCAGCGATGGAAGGCGTCCTGCACGCACGCCGGACCGATCCCCGCTTGGGCGAGTGGCTTGAGAGCGCCAAGGCGGATAGTCCGGTGGCCGAGGCGAACCTGCGCGAGATCCGCCGCAGCTATGAGCGTGCGATGAAGGTGCCCGCAAGGCTCGCCTCCGAAATCGCCCGCGTCACGTCACGCTCGCAAGGCATCTGGGCCGAGGCGCGGGCCGCCGATGACGTCGCGGCCTTCCTGCCGACCTTTGCCGAGGTGCTGACCCTCAAGCGCGAAGAAGGGGCGGCCCTGGCAGCAGGCACCGACCAGACTGTCTACGACGCCATGCTGTCGGATTATGAACCGGGCACCACAGGTTCCGATCTTGCCGCCATGTTCGGGGCATTGCGGCCCCGCCTTGTCGCCCTGCGCGCAGCTGTGCTGGCCGCTGAGGCCCCTGCGGCGCTTGACCATACCTTTGACGAGGTGGGACAGCTTGCCCTGTCGACCGACCTTGCCCTCGCCTTCGGTTACGACCTGAGCACGGGCCGGATCGACAAGGCGGTGCATCCGTTCTCGTCGGGGTCGGGCGCGGACGTGCGGATCACCACCCGGACCAACCCGACCGATCCGTTCAACTGCTTTTATTCGACCATCCACGAGGTGGGCCACGCCGCCTATGAACAGGGGGTGGACGCCAGCTACCGCCTGACACCCATCGGGCAGGGCGTGTCGATGGGCGTTCACGAAAGCCAGAGCCGGATTTACGAAAACCAGCTTGGCCGCAGCCGCGCCTTTACCGGCTGGCTCTATGGCAAGATGCGCGATGCCTTTGGCGATTTCGGCATTCCCGACGGCGAAGCGTTCTACAAGACCGTCAACCGGGTCGCAGATGGCTACATCCGGACCGAGGCGGACGAGGTGCAGTACAACCTGCACGTCCTTTTGCGCTTTGACCTTGAACAGGCGCTGATCTCGGGCGATCTGGCCTTGAACGACCTGGAGGCGGCCTGGAACGACAGGTTCCTGTCCGACTTCGGCTTTGCCGTCGACAAGGCGTCCAACGGGGTCTTGCAGGATGTGCACTGGCCGGTCGGTCTGTTTGGCTATTTCCCGACCTATACCCTTGGCAATGTCTACGCCGGCTGCCTGCACGAGGCGGTGCGCAAGGCGGTACCGGATCTGGACGAGGACCTGTCGCGGGGGGACACCAGCCGGGCGATAGCCTGGCTGCGCGATAACCTGCAACGGCACGGCGGGCTTTACATGCCGCGTGACGTGGTGGCGCGGGCCAGCGGGACGGAGCCGAGCGAGGGCCCGCTTCTGGACTATCTCGAGGCCAAGTTCAGCGATCTTTACACCCTCTGATAACAGGCAAAGCGCCCATGACCGGCTATGACATCGCACGGGGCAGGGGCGTCTGGGCGCTCGCCCTGGGGCAAACGCTGGCTTATGCCTGCATCTACTACATATTTGCCGCCCTCGTGCTGGCGTTGCAGGACGGACTGGGCTGGGAGAAGGTCACGCTGGCCCTGGGGCCGACCCTTGCCATCATCATTGCCGCGATCAGCGCGCCTCTGGCCGGGCAGATCGTGGACCGGGGATACGGGCAGGCGCTGCTGACCGGCGGGGCGCTCTTGGGGGCGATGTCGCTGATTGGCCTGTCGGCGTCAGTCACTCAAACACAATACCTTTTGGCATGGGCGGGCATCGGACTGGCGCAGGGGGCCTGCCTTTACGAGGTCTGCTTTGCCATCCTGATCCGGCGGCTTGGCCCCGATGCTAGGGCGGCGATCGTGCGGGTCACGCTCGTTGCAGGCTTTGCCTCGACCCTCGCCTTTCCGGCAGGGGCGGCGCTGGCCGAGGGGCTGGGTTGGCGCGGGGCGGTTCTGGTGGCCGCTGGCGTGATGATCCTGATTACCGCCCCCCTCAACCTGTACGGGGCTGCGGTGATCCGGCGCGACACCCCGCCACCCGGCCCGAAAACGTCCGAAGCTGACAGACGGGGGCGACGGGCGGCCCTGCGCAGTCCGGGGTTCTGGCTGCTGGCGGTGGCCCTGTCGATGTCCTCGCTCAATCACTGGATGATCGTCGCCATGATCGTGCCGATCTTTGTCACCCAAGGCGCCTCGACCGACTTTGCGGTTCTGGCCGCAGCCTGCGTCGGACCGGCGCAGGTGGCCGGGCGGTTGCTTTTGTTGCGCTACGAGGCCCGGATCGGGACAAAGCCCGCAATGCAGTTCACCGTTCTGGGCAGCGTGCTGGCCAGCCTCATCCTGTTGGCGGCAGGCCTCGCCCCGGTGCTGGTGCTGTCCTATGCCATCCTGCAAGGGGCAGCGGTCGGGATCGCGACGATCTTGCGCCCGGTGTTGATCGCCGAGGTGATGGGCCCGGAAGGCTACGGCACCATCGCCGGAATGATCCAGATCCCCGCGCTTTTGGCAGGGGCAGCCGCACCCGTCCTTGGGGCGGCGATGTTGGCAGGGCCGGGGGTGGCGGCATTGATGGGGCTTAGCCTCGTGCTGTCCTGCACCGCCTTTCTGGCCGTGGTGGTCCTGCGACGGATGTATTGAAGGAGACGCCCTTGCTTGAGATGGACAAAGCCGCCCTCGACCAGTTCCTGATCGACCAGTTTCCGCAGGTGGTCGGAGAGTATGCCGTCGAAGAGGTTTCATCCGAAGCCTTGACCCTGCGCCTTGTCGTCGCCGAACGGCACCTGCGGCCCGGAGGCACCGTGTCGGGGCCCGCGATGTTCGGACTGGCGGATGTTGCGGCCTACCTCGCCATTCTGGCGCGGATCGGGCCGGTCGCGCTGGCGGTGACCACCAATTGCAGCATTGATTTCATGCGCAAACCAGCGGCAGGCAAGGACCTGTTGTGCGTCGCACGCGTGCTAAAGCTGGGGCGGACGCTGGCCGTTGTCGATACGCTGATCTATTCGGAAGGGGCCAAAGACCCCGTTACCCGTTCCAGCCTGACCTATTCCATCCCGCCAAAGGGCTGATGAGGCGCGAAAATGTGGGGTATTATGATACCTAATTTTTAAGCCTTTGATTTTGGTGCATATTTCAGAAAGTTTGGCGCTTGACTGCGCTGACCGCTCGCTTATAAGCCGCCTATCCGAATGACGGGGGGCCGGGACAGACTCAGGGCCACCACAAACCACAGGTACACCACATGAAAACCTTTACCGCGACGCCTGCGGATATCGATAAGAAGTGGATCGTGATCGATGCCGAAGGTATCGTTCTTGGTCGTCTCGCCTCGATCATCGCCATGCGTCTTCGGGGCAAGCACAAGCCCACCTTCACGCCGCACATGGATATGGGCGACAATGTCATCGTGATCAACGCCGAGAAGGTCCAGATCACAGGCAACAAGCGCGAAGAGAAAAACTACTGGCACACCGGCCACCCCGGCGGGATCAAGTTTCGCACAACCGGCCAGCTGCTTGAGGGTGCCCACCCCGAACGCGTGGTCATGCAGGCCGTCAAGCGGATGCTGCCCGGCAACAAACTGAGCCGTAAGCAGATGACTCACCTGCGCGTCTTTGCTGGCCCCACCCACAACATGGAAGCGCAGCAGCCCGAAGTGCTGGACGTCGCCTCGATGAACCCGAAGAACACGAGGACCGCGTAATCATGGCCGAACAAATCAATTCGCTGGAAGAGCTGGGCTCTGTCGCGACCGCTTCGCCGGCCGAGACCCTCGCCGCCGCTGCCGCCCCGCGCGAGCCCGTCCGTGACGAGCTGGGCCGGTCCTATGCTACTGGCAAGCGTAAGGATGCGGTTGCCCGCGTCTGGATCCGCCCCGGTTCCGGCAAGGTCACCGTGAACGGCAAGGACATGCCCGTCTACTTTGCCCGTCCGGTTCTGCAGATGATCCTGCGTCAGCCGTTCCAGGTTGCCGGTGTGTCTGGCCAGTTCGACGTGAACGCCACCGTCAAGGGCGGCGGTCTGTCCGGTCAGGCCGGTGCGGTCAAGCACGGCATCTCCAAGGCGCTGCAGCTGTACGATCCCTCCCTGCGCGGTGCGCTGAAGGCCGCCGGCTTCCTGACCCGCGACAGCCGCGTTGTTGAGCGGAAGAAGTACGGCAAGGCAAAGGCCCGCAAGAGCTTCCAGTTCTCCAAGCGTTAATTCTGTATTTACAAAAAATACAACAAAAACAAAGAGTTGCGAGAAATCGCAGCTCTTTTTTCTTTGTCCCGATTGAGTCTCGTATGCTGATTTTGCAGGGTTTTTCTTGCCAAGAAGTCACGATCCAGTCACGCTGAGTTTGCAGTTCTCACGTGAAGGTTTCAGTTCTCAGCAATGGCAGGTCAGTATCAAGATCGACAGGACAGCAGGATTTATGGCTCTCGCCTGATCATTCATCGGCGTGTGGATCTGGGTAACGACAACTTTTACTTTCGAGCAAAAGTCTCAGGGCATAACGGCTACATCAGACGCAGTTGTCAGACGGATGATCCTAGTCGTGCGATGTTGCTGGCTGAGCAAGCCTATGAAGAACTGTTGGTTCGAGCAAAGGGCGGCTTTGCTCTCAAGACAGTCACGGTTGATGCGTTCTTTGAAAGCTGGATCGAAGCAACAAAGCATCGACTGACAGAGACGCGGTATTGGTCTGCCCCCATTGAGTGGTCCAGTTTAAATGTTAGTGCATGGTCGGCCTTTG
>CALFSV010000297.1 GCA_937916485.1 uncultured Paracoccaceae bacterium
ACGTCGATATCAGACGTCCAGTTGGATTTACCCGGTTATGGAAAGCCGACCCCAGCAGGCGAGCCGGAATTTGAAGAGATCATCGCAAAATTTGTGCGGTCTGCGAGGCTTGCAGAGGAAGCCGGGTTTGATGGCGTCGAGATTCATGCCGCTCATGGGTACTTGCTTAGTTCTGCCCTATCGCCTCGGATAAACACCCGTACCGACCGTTGGGGTGGTGCATTGGAAAACAGGGCTCGGCTGTCAATCGAGGTAGTCAAAGCGGTTCGGCAAGCAGTTGATCCGGGCTTTATCGTTGCCGTCAAACTGAACTCATCCGATTTCCAGAAAGGCGGGTTCGACCACGTGGATTCAGTTCAAGTGGCTGTCATGTTGGAAGCAGAGGGCGTGGACTTCATCGAAATCTCGGGCGGCAACTTCGAAGAGCCGACAGCGTATCAACACGCGTCGAAAAGCGGATCAACTCAGATACGCGAAGCCTATTTTCTGGACTACGCCGCTGCGATCAAAGATGCCTTGAATATTCCCCTAATGGTCACCGGTGGCTTTCGATCCGCTGGTGTAATGAATGACGCCATTGCTAGCGGCAAGACCGACCTGATCGGGATGGGTCGTCCCTTTATTGCCGATCCGAGTTTCGCCACCAAGTTGTTGGCTGGTGAGATTGAGAAAGCACCCGCAGTTGAACAGGATTTTCCACCAGCCGACACCCTGCCACGCGGTGCAGTCTTAAACTGGTTCTGCGCCCAAATTGCACTTGCGGGACGGACAGGGGCACCGGACCTAGAAATGTCAGTTGTGGATGGGCATGAAAGCTACTTGAAGCAAATCAAGTTGGCCACCGACCAGCTGCTCACAGCTAGACGCGAATGACAACGGTGTGACAGTTGTTTCTTGATTTCTGGCAAAGCGGCCATTGAATCATATGCGGTGAAAGGTAGCAAAGTCTAAGGTTTGTGGCTGCTGTCAGCGTGAGCTGCAGCGGCGATAAATCTGACAAGGAGGAAAGCGCGGGCTGTTTTGGTGCTATGGGGATTGTGACTTACTGCTGCGTTGTTCGATGCATTGAACAAGACGCACGGGTAAGACCCAATTCGGCCAGTTGATCATCTGACAAAAAGTTCAACGCTTGCGATGTGGCGCGTGCAGTTTGCGCGACAATTATTGAACGATAGATTGCTTTCAACATGATTTTTCCTTTCAGTTGATGAAAGGAATATAGCCCATGAGGGGCCCGGTTACCTCAGCCCATTTGGAAATGTCGCCATGCAGAAATAACATAGCTTGACTCACACCGAAAGAAGACTCCCCTACAGCAAAAATCCAGCCGGCCCTGAAATTGAATGCGCTTCGGTAAAGCCCAAGACACCGTCGTAACCCAGATTGCGCCCAATACCCGAGTTTTTAAATCCGCCAAAAGGACCAAACCCGTCTTGGGCCATTGGACCATGTCCATTTAAATAGGTATATCCCGCCTCAAGCTGACGCGATATCGCAACCGCGCGTTCGGCATCTGGTGTCCAGACAGAAGAACAAAGGCCAAATTCGCTATCATTGGCGCGCGCAATGGCCTCTTGATCTGTTTTGAACTTCATAATCGGTAAGGCTGGGCCAAATTGCTCGTCTCGCACAACGGATAGGCCATCATCGGCATTCAAGACCAATGTTGGTTTTTGGAAATATCCGCCGCCCTGATACAGTTCTTGATCAGGCACGTCGCCGCATTCGCGCACATCTGCCCCTTTTGCGCGCGCCTCGTCGATCATATCTGTCACAACTTTGAGCTGCTTTGCATTGTTGAGCGGCCCCATCGTTGTTTCTGGCAACAAACCATCCCCGACAACTGTGCTATTACACGCCGCAAGCATCCCATCGACCACTTCGTCATAACGCGACTCGTGCACATAAAGCCGCTTCATCGCCATGCAAATTTGTCCCGTTGAAGCGAATGCCCCCTTGTACATTTTGAAAAATGTCTGCGCATCAAATTCCGCGTCTTCGAGCACAATGGCGGCATCGTTTCCGCCCAACTCTAACGTCACTGGCGTGATATTATCGGCAGCCACTTTCATGACATGGCGGCCAATCCCGACGGATCCCGTGAAATTGACAGTGCGCACCAAAGGATGGCCCACTAAGCTATCGCCAATTTCCGATGCTGATCCCGATATGACATTCACAACGCCTGGCGGCAGCAGGCTTGCAATAATCTTAAGGGTTTGCATCGGGGCGAGGGCAGAGTTTTGTGATGGCTTCACAACCACAGTGTTACCCGCGATCAACGCCTGAGGCAGTTTTGCCCCCAAAATCGAAAGCGGCCAATTCCATGGTACGATCAAAGCGGCGACACCGCGCGCCTGACGCATGACCAATGTATCAAATTGACCTCCGGCGATTTCCTCATCCTTGGCCAAGCGGTCCGCATAATCGGCCACTTGGATAAAGCGATGGCCAAGGCGAGACATCTCCATCAGGGTTTCTTTGATGATTTTGCCATGTTCACGGGTAAAGAGACGCGATCGATTGCTAATATCTTCTTCATCGGCTGAGAGTGCCTGCGCCACAGCACGAAGGTGCTCCGCCCGTTCGCGATGGCTCAGGGCAGACCACGCAGGAAAGGCACGGTGGCCCGCTTGGACCGCCTGATCCACATCCTCATGAGAGGCCGCCGCAGCATGGCCCACCAATTCAGAGGGCCGTGCTGGATTATATAGCTCATAGCTGCGCCCATGTTGAGCAGGTCTTTCATCCCCATCTATGTATAGATCGGTCGTGACGGTGAGGTTTTGAATGCCCATCTTACGCTCCTTTGTAGCGGCTCCCCTCGCCTAGCGGGGCAAGCCCATCATATCAGTTATTCCCATGGCGCTCATTCCGCCATCGATTGTGATGTCTTGGCCTTTGATCCACGCGCTTTGCGGCGAGATCAAAAATAGAATGATATCTGCAATTTCCTCGGGCGTTCCAGGTCGCCCTGCCCGCGCGATATTCTTGGCAACTTTGGGTCCAAAGGCCTTGGTGAAATCATCCAAAATCCCCGTGCTCACGGCCGCGGGACTGACCGAATTCATCCTCAGCCCGCGTTGGATCATGGCCTCGGTCTGTGCCATGGTTAGAATGATGACCGCCTCTTTGGACAAATTATATGCGTGTGTTGCATCCATCGAGCGTGTCTTAATAAAATCAGATAGATCCGCTGGATCAAGCGCCATCAGCGCCTTAATCTCATCCAAATTATCGCGCCACATCGCACCTGCGCGTGAGGCCGTGTTCACAATGGACGCCCCTCGGTCGAGTTTGTCCAACATACCAGTTAAAAACGCCCGCATGCCAAAGTAATTCACTTGCAAAATGGCCTGTTCCAGACCCTCCCGTGGGGGCAAACCCGCATTATTGATCAAGGCATCAAAGGTGCCCGTCGCCCTGTCCAATGCCACCGCAATGGATGCCGGTTCGCTCAAATCCGTTTGGATCCACTGCGAGACGTCTTGGGATGGCTGTGTAATATCAAAGGCAACGACCTCATGCCCCCCCGCCAGAAGTTTTGCCGCAATCGCAGCGCCGATGCCTGTGGCCCCGCCTGTTAATGCAACGCGCATCGTCATACCCTCACAATTTTTAGCTTGGTTTTTAGATCAGTTCGGCAAAACGCATGCAAAAAGCAGGTCTGCTCAGAGATATCAAGCATCTCTTGGGCAACGGTATCGCTCTCACCCGTTTCCAAATACACATGCGTTTCAATGGGATCCGCCTCTCCCGCTTTGCCAGTGCCACCAGATGCGCCGCCAAGGCTGAAATGGGTGTCTTGGACAATGCGGTAATCTGATAAATCCAATTTCAACATCGACACAAACCGCCCGAATTGGGTCATGAAACAAAATCCAATGCCTGCACTGATCAGTGAATTCGCATCTGGCGCGCGGCCATCTTCTGAGCTGAGAAATTTAAAGGACGTTCCATGAGGTGAATACTGCATTTGTTGGATTTCCTTGATGCCATCCGCGCGCATGACGGCAATGGCACCAATATTCAAACGCCGATCCTGTTCATCGGTTAGGGATGATCCACCACTCACAGTTCCTTTGGGCACTTCTTTCTTAGGTGTGATCCCAACGGGCGCAACCAAATCCAAAGCCGAAGCCGAAGCCACACTATTTTGGAATTGATCACCTGGATCAGACAAGAGATCACCAACAAGTTCCGTTGCTGCATGGGTCGGCAGCTCTTGGGCATTTTTAGACAGTTTAAACAGACTATCCAACTGCCCCCGCATCAAGCCGTTCAACGGCGACGCATAAGTGGCTTGGATCAAAAAGTCGTTCAAGGCGCTATCATCAAGATCACAGTCAATTTCAACCTGAAGCTCAATGTTTTCCGCTCCACCCACCATCGTGCGTTTGGGCATCGACCCTTTCATTGTGTAAAAATTGTCCTGAATCAGTTTCAGTTTGCGGATCTCTACATTCCGCAACTTTGCCAGCGCCAAAATTTCATTCATGAAACTGGCCACCATTCCTGTGCTCAAAAACGCCAAAGGACACGGCGCAGCATCGTGACCGTTTAGATACGGCCCTTCATCACTGACAAGTCGCCAAACATCCCCAGTCAGAGCCGAGCGCACGAGCGCCTCTTTTTGAAAACCTGACAGCGAACGAACACAGGTCCGCAGGGCATCCCCCTTGCGATTTTCGGGTGCGTTTACTCTCAGACCCTCAGGATTAGCGACCTTAAAAAACGGGGCCACGCCAGAAGAACCGATGATATCAGTGCCTAATTTGGACATAACTTATTCCTTTGGGCGAATGTCTCGCACAGCTAATGTTAAATCACGTGAAAAGTGTGACGCCAGTTTTCACCGGCGTCAAAAAGATCATTACTCGATTGCGCCAACTTCTTTGTAATAGCGCGCCGCACCTGGGTGCAAATCAATCAAGCCGAGTTTTTGAACAGAATGTTTGACGTTCAAAACAGAGGCCCAAGGCGCATCGGAGGTCACGCTGTCAAGGTTTTCCCAAAACGCTTTGGTGATTTGATAAACGGTATCCTCGTCCAAATCTCCGCGCACACCGATACCAACATTTGTACCCCATGACTGTGATGTGGCATCGTTTGTCTGACCATCATAAAGACCCGCTGGAATATCTTCGTAATAGCGGAACTTGCCTAGGAATTTATCCACGGCCTCGCCCGTTTTATCCTCTGGGCTGATGAAACGGATTTCCTCGGTTTCAGTGATCTGAATGAATTGACCACATGGGTCCAAGCAACCGTTGACATACATGTCAATCTTGCCGTCCAAGAACGCTTGGTAGCCTGTTTGCCAGTTGGCCTTGATCGCCTCATAATCTTCGCCAGCAACAAGGCCCGTTGTTGAGGCAATCCACCCCTTCGCACCATTAAACGCGCCGCCGCCTGTTGGACCCAAGAAGACGGTTGTCCCCTCGAGATCATCGAGCGTTTGGATATCGCTATCGGCGCGCACTGTGAAATGGTATGGACCATAGGGATACCACATCAAGAGTTTCAAGTTGCTTGCCAATTCTGGCGCCTCTGGCGTTTTGGCATACATCGCCTTGCCGCCTGACATGAGGTTGTAGACAACTGGACTGGTCATCGACAAATCGAGATTGCCCCGTGCCACTTCGACCATGTGCAAGGTCGCAGCACCGCCACCCGACACTTCAATGTCGATACCTTCGACATTGTCGTTTACGATATTGGCAAAGGTTGCCATGGTGATCGCCGCACTAAGACTTGGCGCGATCGTCTGCATTTTCAGTGTTTCGGCCTGTAGCGATCCACCTAAGATCGCCGTTGCGGCCGCTGCCGCTAGAGTTAATTTACGCATTATATCCTCCCTGATGTTTTGCGTTTAGTTTGCATCAATAATTGACGGTTCTCCGTTTAAATATCTATGTGCTATGATCAAAATAATCGCGCCGCCCAATGCAGGAACCGCGATGGCCATATTTGGCAACAACACCAAAAGCCCGATCACGATGCGCAACACACGCTCGACCTGATACAGTTTGTTCTTTTCATAGCCAGTCAAAGCCGTGCTGAGCATCCACATAGCAACAGCAAAGGCCCCGACAATCCAGCCCAAGTCAAACCAAGTCACCGTCGTCACGTCGATCATCGCCGAGCTTCGCGGCAAATCATCACCGAACCACACAAAAACCATCTGAAGTTTGTACAAGATCGCAGGATGGTAAACGAAAACAAAGGGAATGAGGAACCCTGCCAGCGAAAGGCGGGCCGCCTGCATGCCTGTTATCATCGGGTTCGCCCCTGCGATGGGCGCGGCGGCAAAGGCCGCGAGTGCCACAGGCGGGGTCACCGTTGACATCACCGCAAAGAACACCACGAAAAGATGCAATGTTAAGGGGGCCACACCCACGGCCTCAATCCCCGATGATAGGGCGATGACGATGATAAAATACGTCGCCCCAGGGGGTAGTCCCATGCCCAAAACGATGGATCCCAGCGCCACAACAATCAATGTCACAAACAATGGGCCGTTGGACAGTTGGGCCAATAACAATGACAATCGGCCTGAAAATCCAGACACTTGGATCAACCCGACAATCAATCCAATGGCCGCCACGATCACAATGATCATCGCCGCCATACGACCCCCATCGACAAAGGCCCCATAGATTTTGGACCCATTGCGAAACTCTGGGAACAAAATCAAGGAACACGAGAGCGCCGCGACAAACCCATAGAACCCTGCTTTTAGAACTGAAGGTTGAGCAAATAGGTAATAGCTCAAAATTGAAACGGGAATGATGAACACCAAACACTGCACCAATTCGCGGCCCGTCAATTTTGGTCTTTGATCACTGGGCAATGGCCCAACACCTTGGCGACGTGCTTCAAAGTAAACGGTCATGAAAATGCCAAGATAAAACAGAGCTGCAGGCACAATGGCGGCAACGACGATATATCGGTATTCCAATCCAATTTGACCCGCGACAAAGAACGCAACCACGCCCATCACCGGCGGCATAATTTGCCCCCCGGTTGAAGCTGCGGCTTCGACAGCGGCTGCAAAGGCAGGTTTAAATCCAGATCGCTTGATAACGGGAATTGTCATGACCCCCGTTGAAACGACATTTGAAATTGCCGCCCCAGACAATGTACCAAAGAGAGCTGACGAGGCCACTGCCGCATGTGCTGCGCCACCTGTTAATCCGCCTGTCACACGATTGGCGATTTTCATTAGCAACGAGCCCGCTCCAGAAGCCATTAACACAGCACCAAAGACGATAAAGATAAGAACATTGCCAGAGACAACTTGGATAGGCTGCCCAAACATACCGCCTGTCTGCGTCCAAAAGTTCAACACCATAGAGCGCATGCTTTGGGCAAAGGTACTTTCGGATCCAGCAAAAATTCCTGTCCAGTCAGGCAGCAAGCCCCGCACAAAGAAATATATCAACCAAAACAGACAAAAGCCAACGATGACCCCACCGAAAAACCGCCACGTCAAGTATAGGGTGATCAATGTAATAATTGGAAACAGCACAAAATCGCGCTGTTGCGCAGAGGGTAACAGCCCCCCATCAATCGCAAATAAATTCGCAATCCAAAACCCAAGAACAACAACGATGGCCAATGACAAGGCCCAATTTATCCACTGCGCCCGGTGCAACGTCAAAGACACAATCACAAAGCCAAACACAATCGGCAAGCCCAAGATCATACCAGTCGGCAGAAGGACCGTTTGCTCAAAGGCACGGTAGGACGCACCCAGCCAATGGGATTTATACAGCGCGCGTTGATCACGGCGCGAGAGCTCTTCGAAATCAGCAGTCGTGGTTTCAATGAACCAACGTACAAATTCACCAATAGGGCCAGAGGCGGCATAAATAACAATAACAAGCACAAAACAAAAAGCAGCGAAATCCGCGACCTTTTTTTGAAGATGTGACTGTACAGTAGGCTCGTTCATGATCTGCTATTTGCGATTTGGCGCAATTGCTGCGCAGCTGAGAAATATGTATTGCGCGCGGTAGCGTTGATTTCAACTTCTGCCAATGCCTCTAGGGTCTGCGCCTTAAACTCTTCGACAGGCTCATTAAGCACCAAGAGATGATCGCATATTTCCAACCGCCACTGCATGTCGTCTGTTTGCTCTGCTTTATGCAATAATTTGTCTACACCCCCTGCCAACTGCGCCATATGTGCGGCGCGTGTCGAGCTTGATAGAGTTCCGAGATGTGTTGGATTGCCATCATACCAACCCAATGTACCAACGGCAAAGGCGCGTGCGGACCAGCTTGCTTTGCCATAAAATTCCTTGAGCCACGGCTTGTTTGCAATTGCGT
>CALFSV010000298.1 GCA_937916485.1 uncultured Paracoccaceae bacterium
TGGCGATGACCGGTTGGGCCGATGCCTATGTCAATGCGCCGTCGCAGCTGGCCGCGAACCTGAGTGGCCCTGCAAAAGCGCTGATGGGACCGTGGGAGCACCGCTATGCGCATATCTCCAAACTGGGGGCTGCGGATTTCCATTCCGAGGTTCTGGGGTGGTTTGACCGCTGGCTGAAGGGCGAACAGAACGGTGCCGAAGACCTGCCGGATTACCGTGTCTTCATGCAAGAACACTTTAACCCGACGGCCCAGAACAAGCCGCGTCAGGGCCGCTGGATTGCCGAGATGGAATGGCCTTCTCCCAACGTGCGCCAACAAAGATTCTATCTGGGGGATGGCTGTCTGCAGCAGGAGCCGAGCGCGGGTGAATGCCTTCTGTCCACGCCTGCCCATGTGGGGCTGGCAAGCGGCGTGTTCTGCGCGGGCATGCGGGTTGATAATGAACTGCCCGGCGATCAGAGCGGTGATGATGCGCTATCGGTCTGTTTTGACCTGCCGTTGGATGCGCCGCTGGAACTGCTCGGGCGTGCGGTTCTGAACATCGCCTTTACATCGGATGCCCCCGTGGCGCAGATCGTGGCGCGTCTTTGCGACGTCTCGCCGCAAGGGGTGTCCCAACGGATCAGCTATCGACCCTTGAACCTGACCCACCATACCTGCCACGAGACGCCCGAAGCCCTGAACCCGGGGCACCTTTACCGCGCCAGCATCGCGCTCAACGAATGCGCCCACAAGCTGCGCGCCGGCCATACCCTGCGGCTGGCATTGTCCAACAGCTATTGGCCAATCGTCTGGCCCGCACCGACAGCCACGACCCTGACGCTTGACCTGCACGAATGCACGCTAGAGCTGCCGGTTCGAACCGTTGCCATGGAGATCGCGCCTGCCGCACCGGCAACTCCACAAGACTTTCCGACCCTAGCCGCCGACGTTCTGCGCGAACCTTCCGCCGCCGCCCGAACCGATCTCATGGGCGACGGAGTGATCGTGCAAGAAACCTTTGACGACTACGGGGCCACCCGCAACCCGAACCATGGGCTCGAAGTCGGAAGCCATGTGACGACGCGCTATTACATCCATCCAGAAGACCCGACCACCGCGCGGTTTGAATCGCTGTGGGCGTTTACCTTTCAACGCGGCGATTGGCGCGTCGAAATCGAAACCGAAAATTCAATGGCCTGCGATGCAGAAAATTTCTATCTGCGCCGCAATCTACGTGCCGTCGAAGGCATGGCCAAAACCGAAGTCATGTCAAAAGAATGGTCGCAGACCATTCCGCGCGGGCTTCATTAACTCATCAACTGGGAGAACTGACATGAGACTTGAGTGGAAAAAGGCATCCGTCGGACGCCGCAACTTTCTGAAAGGTGCCACGGCACTTGGGGCGGCGTCGATGCTGCCGATGGGCTGGGCCAGCCGCGCAATGGCGCAAGAAGACGGCGTTTTGCGCATCCGGTCCTACGGCGACCTGAGCACCATGGACCCCGCGCACAGCGTCGGCGTGGTCGACGAAAACATCCATGCATCGGTTTACAACAAACTGATTCAATATACGCCCGGCACCGAATGGGGTTGGCAGATGGATGCGGCCACCATGATTGAACAGGTGGACCCGACCCATATCAAATTCGCCCTGCGCGATGATATCGGCTTTACCAATGGCCATGGCGCGATGACTGCCGAGGATGTGAAGTTCTCGTTCGAACGGATTGTCGCCGATGCAACGGAATCGCCAAACAAGCCGGACATGGGTCCGCTGAGCCATGTCGAAGTCACTGGTGAGCGGGAAGGCACGATTGTTCTGAACGATCCCTTCGCCCCGCTTTGGACCATCGCACTGCCCTACATCACCGGCAATATCGTCTCCAAAGCCGCGACCGAAGCGGCAGGTGGCCGCATCGGGACCGATCCTGTCGCCGAATCCGGCCCTTATCTGCGCGCAAGCTGGGCGGCAAAGGAAAAGACAGTGCTTAAGCGTAACCCTGACTGGAAGGGTGATGCACCCGCTTGGGACACAATCGAAATCCTGCCGATTGATGATGAAAACACCGCCGAGATCGGCTTTGATGCAGGCGAACTGGATCTGACCCGCGTTTCGCTTGGTTCGGTTGAACGCTACCGTGGTGGCGTTCCGAATGGTGGAGCGTTGATTGAGAACCCATCGCTTTATTACGTCTGGTTGGGCATGAACCTCGACCATCCGAAACTTCAGAACATCAAGTTGCGTCAAGCCATTCAACATGCCATTGACGTGCCGTCGATCCTACAGGCCGCATATTTCAGTGCAGCGGTCCCCTCGACCGGGATCATTGCGCCCGGCCTGATCGGCCACCGTCCGAGTGAAATGGTTGCACCAGAAGCCGATTTTGCCAAGGCCGCCGAACTGCTAGCGGAATCCGGCGAAACCAATGTAAGCCTGACCCTGGATGTGCTGAACAAGACTGAGTTTACCACAACGGCACAGATCATTCAGGCCACACTTGCCCAGATCGGTATCACAGTTGAGATCAACCTTCTGGAATCCGGGGCCTTCTGGGCGAGCGGAGAAAACAAAGACCTGCAACTGGTGCTGAACCGTTTCTCTATGGCGCCCGATCCGTCTTATGCAACGGCTTGGTTCACCACCGAACAGGCCGGCATCTGGAACTGGGAGCGGTTCCGCAATGAAGAGTTCGACATGCTGCACAAAGCTGCATCGGCTGAATCGGACAACGCCAAGCGCGATGAGATGTATCGCCGTGCACAGGATCTGATGGAAGAAAGCGGTGCTTATCGCTTTATCACGCACGAGGCGACGCCAGTGGTGCACTCATCACGTATCACGCCTGCGCTACGCCCTGATGGCCTGCCACTGCTGCGCTATTTCGGCAAAGCATAAAAAAGGAGCGTCGCAATGATTCAATTCGCTTTCAAACGATTTGCCCTTGCGGCGCTCATTCTGGTCGTGGCCGTCACGGTCATGTTCTTGATGATCCGCGCGGTGCCCGGTGATCCGGTATCGATCATGCTGGGGCCGCGCGCGACGCCCGAACTCAAGGCGCGGCTCATCGCGGAAATGGGCCTGGATCAATCCCTTCCCAAGCAATTGTTCATCTACTTCAGCGGCTTGCTGCGTGGAGATCTGGGGGTTGATGTCTTTTCGGGTCGTGACGTCACCACAATCGTATTCGAGCAGTTACCCCACACATTGAAGCTGATCTTCTCCGCCATTGTCTGGTCGGCGCTGCTGGGCATCGGTCTGGGCTGCTATGCCGCCGCGCACCCCAACACAGGGATCGACCGGGCCGCCGCCGCCATATCGGTCAGTTTTATAGCGGCACCGGCCTTTGTCGTCGCCTTGCTGTCGTTGTTGGTGTTCGCGGTGTATCTGCAATGGTTTCCGGCAATTGGTGTAGGCGAAGGGTTCTGGGACACGGCCTGGCATCTGGTGCTGCCGTCTCTTGCCATCGGCCTTAGCTGGGTTGGCTATATCGCCCGACTGGTGCGTGCCTCCATGCTGGAAGTGCTGGGCGAAAACCACATCCGCACCGCGCGCGCCTTTGGGCTGAGCGAACGGCGGATCGTTGGCATCTATGCTCTGCGCATCGCCATTTTGCCGGTCGTGACCGTGATCGGCGTGGGCATGGGCTTCTTGCTGAGTTCGGCCGTCTTCACCGAAATTGTCTTTGCTCGTCCCGGACTTGGCAAACTGGTCATCGACAGCATCACCACCCGGAATTATCCCATCGTGATGGGGGCCGTACTGGTTTCGACAGCACTTTTCGTCATCTCGACCGCCGTTGCCGATTTGATCAACGCAATTCTTGATCCGCGTGCGCGGTCAGGCACTTGAGGGGCGAAATCATGACAGACATCATCGCCGACACATCAAAAAGCCGCTCCGAACTTGCGATCATCATTGCGGGTGTCGCGCGCGACCCGCTGGGTCTGATCGGACTGATCATTGTCGGCAGTATCGTGTTTTCCGCGGTCTTCGCCTCGTGGATTGTTCCCTACGATCCTATTGCGATGAACATTCCCGACCGGATGCAAGGGCCTTCGGGGACCCATCTGCTAGGCACAGACCAGCTGGGCCGCGACACGTTTTCGCGTGTTATTTCCGGGGGGCAGGTTGCCTTGAAAGTTGCCTTGCCCGCTATTTTCGGCGCGATGACCATTGGCCTGACGCTGGGCATGATCGCAGGTTACGGGCCGAAATGGCTTGATAATTTCCTGATGCTGCTCTTTGACACGATCCGGTCCTTTCCCACGGTGATGTTTGCCCTGGCCGTTGTCGCACTGGTCGGCCCCAGCCTGCAAACCGTGGTCTTCGTGGTCATGGCAACCTCGATCCCGACCTATGGAAGGGTGGCGCGGACCCAGACGCTGACCTTGCGCAACAGCGAGTTCATTCTGGCCGAGCGTGCGATGGGGGCCAGCATGGCGCGTATCTTGGGCGTGCATATGCTGCCCAATATCATCGGCGTGCTGGCTGTTCTGGCGGCGATGGACATTCCAACCGTGATCGCGCTGGAAGCCGGGCTCAGCTTTTTGGGATTGGGCGTGAAACCCCCAACTCCCAGTTGGGGCGTGTTGCTCAAAGACGGATACGCGCTAATCCGCCAGACGCCGTGGCTGGTTGTCGGGGGCGGTCTGCCGATCATTCTGGCGACGCTTGGTTTCACTTTCCTTGGCGAAAGCCTGCGCGACGTTGTGGACCCGAAGCTGAGGAAGAACCGATGACAGAGACATTGCTGGAAATCGACAACCTGAGTGTCGACTATGAAACCGCGCGCGGGGATCTTAAGGCGCTGCGCGACATCAGCTTTGATGTGAACAGGGGCGAAATCGTCGGCATTGTTGGCGAAAGCGGATGTGGGAAATCAACGCTCATCTCTGCGATCCTGCGTTTGATCGCGCCAAACACGCGCTTTCGAAACGGTGCCATCCGCTTCAAGGGTGATGATCTGTTGACCCGCACCGAGGACCAGATGCGCGCGTTGCGCGGCGGCGACATTTCAATCGTATTCCAGGACCCGATGCAGACCCACAACCCGGTGATCACCATCGGCAAGCAGATGGTCGATATTCAGCATCGGGCAATGACATCAAAAAAGGAAAAGCTGGCAACCGCTGCCAAAATGCTGGGGGCCGTCGGCATCCCTGACCCCGAGGCGCGGCTGAAACAATATCCGCACGAATTTTCCGGCGGCATGCGTCAGCGGATTGCAATCGCGATGGCGCTGATGTCAGAGCCGGACCTGTTGATCGCGGATGAGCCGACAACGGCACTGGATGCAACGCTTGAAGTGCAGATCATCGAACGGCTGAAAGACCTTCAGCGCGATTTCGGCTGTGCGATCTTGTTCATCTCGCACCACCTTGGCGTGATCGCGGAACTTTGCGACCGTGTGGTGGTGATGTACGCAGGCGCCGTGGTTGAAAGCGGCACCGTGCGCGAGATTTTCCATAACCCAAAGCACCCTTACACCCGCCGTTTGATTGAATGCGATCCGGGCCATATCAAGGCCCGCGCCCGTATTCTGCCAACGATCCCCGGCGAGGTGCCAGATCTGGCAAATCTACCTGACGGGTGCATCTTTCGCGACCGCTGCGATCAGGCAGTGGCACGCTGCGCACAGGTGCCGCCCCTGACCCGCCTCAGCGAAGGGCACAATGCCGCCTGCTGGCTGAACCATGCGGAGGAAGTGGCATGAGCCCGATCCTTGAGGTCAAAGACCTGAAAACCAACTTTGGGTCCGTCAACGTTCTGGCCGGCGTCAGCTTTACCGTGGAGCAGGGCGAAACCTATGCGATGGTCGGCGAAAGTGGTTCGGGCAAGACCACTGTCATCCGCGCGATTGCCGGACTTGCGCCAGCGCAGGCAGGATCGGTCAAGTTCGAGGGCCGTGAAATTCGCGGCATCGGTGAGCGCGCCTTGCGCCCGTTGCGCAAAGACATCGCGATGATGTTTCAGGATCCGACCGGATCGCTGTCGCCACGCCTGACAATCCGCAACCTGATCACCGAACCCTACAAGATCCAGGGTATGAAAGACCGTGATCTGGATGCCGAGGCCAAGCGGCTTTTGGAGCTTGTGAACCTACCGGCACATTTCGCCGACCGCTACCCTTACCAGCTTTCTGGTGGGCAGGCGCGCCGGGTCGGTGTGGCCCGGGCGCTGGCGCTCGAACCCAAACTCATCTTGGCCGATGAACCCACGGCCGGTCTGGATGTGTCGGTGCAGGGAGAGCTGTTGAACCTGCTCAACGATCTGCGGGAACGGTTGGGGCTTTCAATGGTGATCATCACCCACAACCTGAATGTCGTGCGCCACGTCGCTGACCGTATGGGCATTCTCTACCTCGGACGTCTGGTCGAGGAAGGTACGACAGAGGCGATATTCCACGAACCGCGCCACCCCTATACCAACTGCCTGCTGAGCGCCAACCCCGAGCCTGACCCCGATGCCCGACTGGACCGCATTGCCCTCAAGGGAGAACCGCCAAGCCTCATCCAGCGCCCTTCGGGATGTGAATTCAGGGATCGCTGTCCAATGGCGAGCGAGGTTTGCACCCAAGTTCCGCAATGGGAGGTTACAGATGGCCACGGCGTGCGATGTCTGACACCAAGGCATCTATGAGAGCCCTAATATGAGCACCGCCGTCCTTTATTTCAACGGGTCCATCCTGACCATGGATCCGCACGACACTGTTGCAGAGGCGGTGTTGACCATCGGTGAAAAGATCGCGGCGGTTGGCGCATTGTCTGACCTTCGCGCCCAGATGCCTGCCCGAACCATGCAGGTCGATCTTGCGGGAAAAACAATGATCCCCGCCTTCATCGATCCGCATGGTCATTTCCCCGATCCCGGATTTATTCGGCTGTTTAGGGTTGATTTGTCTTCGCCACCACGCGGGGATTGCGCCGATCTTGCCACGGCGCTGAAGCGGCTCGGCGAGAAGGCCAAAACCATGCCGACCGGCGAATGGGTCATGGGCGTGTTGATCGACAACACCGCCATTGCCGAAGGGCGCATGCCGACCCGCGAAGAACTGGATGGGGTCTCGACCGATCATCCGATCTGGGTGCTGCATGCCTCCGGGCACAACGGCGTTGCAAATTCTGCAGCCCTTGCGCGACAAGGCCTGACGCCAGACACGCCCGATCCCGTCGGCGGTCGCTTTGGCCGCGAGCCTCGAACAGGGGCGCTGACTGGCCTGATCGAAGGCATCTCGGCTATGGGTGAATTGGGAGACACCAACTTTCTGATTGATCATGACAGGTTCTGGCAGGGGTTCGCCGCGACACGGGATGAATATCTGGCCCATGGCGTGACCTATGGCCAGAATGCTTGGGCCAGCGCTGAAACACTTGCGCAATTTGCAAGCCTGCCCGTAGATCAAGACCCCGGTTTTGATCTGATGATCCTGCCTGTCGGAGAATTGGAGCCCGCGCTGAGCCAAGGCCCAAATGCGATGCGTGACTTTGACAATCCCCATTTCACCCTTGGCCCGCGCAAGCTGTTTGCGGATGGGGCGTTTCAGTTGCAGACGGCTTATTTGCGGGACGATTATGCCAATCCGATCTCACCCGATGCGCCGCGTGGTGTGCCCTATGTTTCTGCGACCGAACTCAACGCCCAGGTTAAAAAGCTGCATGAGATGGGGTTCCAAATCCATTGTCACTGTAACGGTGATGCTGGCGCCGATCTGTTTCTGGATGCAGTTGAAGCGGCGCAAAAAGCCACACCCCGCGATGATCACCGCCACACGATCATCCATGGCCAGGTGCTCCACGATGACCAGTTCGAACGCATGGCGCGACTTGGCGTCACGGTCAGTTTCTTTTCGGCGCATATCCATTTCTGGGGTGACCGCCACTATGATACCTTCCTTGGCCCCGAACGCGCAGAACGCATTTCAGCAGCCAGATCAGCCGAGCGGCACGGTATCCGCTACACGCTGCACAATGACGCGTCGGTCACACCGACCCGCCCGATCCATCTGGCACATTGCGCCGTAAACAGGGTGACGTCTTCGGGGATGTGCCTTGACGGAGGACAGAAGATATCCGTCCTTTCCGCATTGCGCGCACAGACCATTGATGCAGCTTGGCAAGTTTTTCTGGAAGACACTCGGGGATCAATTGAAGCGGGCAAGATCGCCGATTTTGCGATCCTGAACCAACTCCTTATGGATCAATCCCAAGACATCCTAGGAATTCAGGTGCTCAAAACAATTCGCCGCGGCAAAACAGTATTCGAAAAATCCGATGAACGGCATGTCTTGCAATAACCGCAGCTTTTGGCGGTTTTCAGTCATTCAAACTCTGCGCAGCATCCGTCATTATGGGCTC
>CALFSV010000299.1 GCA_937916485.1 uncultured Paracoccaceae bacterium
GACGGAATTAGGCGTTTAATCGGTGTGCCTAACAATTTAAAAATCCATGACCCGTTTAGATGATAAGACGATTATTGATGACCGAAGCACATTGTTCTCTATAATCTGAGAGCACATTAAAAAACTGTATTTATTTAGAAAAATACCAACTCAAAAATGGTAGTCCTATCGCATTTTGTACTGATAAACATACTGTGTTCCGCGTTCCAAAACCCAATCAAAACATGTCTGGCATGACGCGATTTGGCCTATTGCTCGCGGAGCTAAACATATTTATCCTTTGTTCAAATAGCTCGCAGGCTAAAGGCCACCTCCAGCACGCAAACCGCATGGCGCTGGATCTGCTGGTCAAAGAGTTGCGGTTCGCGTAAATGAACTGGTTGTGCTTGCCGGCCTTAACCCAGACCAACATGCCCATCGCCTGAGGGCACAGTCAGGTAGACAGCGCCCGCGCACGCTCAACCGGAAGCTGATGTTTTGTGATGAGCGTGTAAGCGCAGTTGATGTGTCAACCCAAAGCTAGATTCTCAACCCACTCATGCAGTTGCAAAACGAGTTAAGCCTGAGCTATTTGTTCACTGCATATGACCTGTTGGTCGTCCGTCATACTTTGGGCCGTGCCGCAGTGATGTATCGGGGAGTTGTTGCCGAAGAAGGGATAGCAGAAGAAATTTTCTCCTATCCTGTCCATCCCTATATATATCGAGGTTATATGGTCCGCGATCCTGGTGCCGGATCCAACGTTGCGCGTCAAACGCTATCGCATCATTCCTGACGCTGACATACCAAGCCTGTTGCATCCAGTAAGGGGCTGTCTTTTTGCCACCCCCCTGCCCATTGGGCGAAGAAAGCTGTAAAAATGAAAGCCGCAATTGATATAAACCTCGCCGGGGCATCAGATTTTGTGTCCGGTCCGAGTGTTCCAATAAGTTCAACAAACTGCGTTATGCGTTTTCGCGCCACTCCGGCTCAAAGTGAAATGCTGCTTAAACAATCTGGTCGGGTATCAACAAATTTAATTTATTACAAGTAATTTAGGCTGTTTTAGGCGAAAGAGATATGCGCACAAAACCTAGTAACGCAGAAAAAACAGGTGCTGACATCTTCAACCATTGGCACAACAATTGAATATATAAATAAAAGCTTGACAGAAATTTTTCCGACCCTTCTAATCATTATGAGTTTAAGAACAAGCTGCGCGGCGTGCCGGAGCCAACTCTGTTCTTTCGGGGCGTAGGAGATAAAAATTAATTAAGAGGCATTTACATGACTTGGTTTATCGTTGGTGTTTTGCTTGTTATTACGGCAGTAATTTCGGTTCTTTTTCTAAACCGGTATTACCGTAAGGCATCGCGGGAAATTAGCGTTGTCCGTACCGGCCAGGGTGGACAGAAAGTTGTGCTAGATGGAGGCTGTCTTGCCTTGCCCTTTCTGCACAAGGTCGCTGAAGTAAACATGCGCACCTCAAAGCTTGACATTGAACGCGCAGGCTCGAAATCGATGATCACAAAAAATCGACTGAGGGTTGATGTGGCCTCTGAATTCTATGTTCGGGTGCGGGACAGTACCGAAGGTGTGGCCACGGCCGCCCAGGCCCTCGCCGGTAAATCATTTCGCGCGGCCGATCTGGAGGAAATCCTTGAAGGTAAGCTGGTCGACGCTATGCTGTCGGTCGCGGCGCGCTATACTATGGACGAATTGCAGGACAATCGGGCCGCTTATGTCAAGGAAGTCAGCGATATTCTAAGCAACACCCTGGCACAAAGCGGTCTAATGCTGGAATCCATGTCGCTTACGCGGATCGACCAGACGCCGTTTCATACGTTAGACGAAAATAACGCTTTCAACGCGCTGGGGATGCGGCGGTTGGCCGAAATCATCGCCGTGAACAAAAAAGAACGTGCTGTCATCGAGGCAGACGCCGATGTGTCTGTGCGTCAAAGCCAGCTTGATGCGACAAAGCGCAAGCTGACGATCACACGTGAGGAAGAAGAAGCAATGATCACCCAGCAGCGTGAGATCGAAATAGCACGCTCTCGCTCTGCTGCAGAAACAGCAGAGGAACAATCAGTCTCGGAGAGACGCCGCGAGGCCGCACGCATTGATCGCGAGCGTGAAGTCCGTTCGTCAGAGATTGCGCGTGACACTGAATTGCGTCGGCAAGCGCTTGAATCAGATCTAAAATCTTCCCTCAAGCAATCAGAGAACTCCATCACGATGGCGGAAAAGCGTGGTGAAGAAGCTAAGGCCGAAGCCGACGCTATTGCAGCAAAGGGTGAGGAGGCAGAAGCCGAAGAGCGTGTGCGCACCATTGTCGAAACTGCCGCTGCTGAACGAGCCAAATCCCTCGCTCTGATCCGTGCAGCGCAGCAAGCAATGGTGGACGACACACGCGTGAAATCTGAAGCGGACACGATTACTTCAACTGCACAGGCGCAAGCGAAGGCCATGATCGAAACTGCCAATGCTGACAGAGATCGCTTGTTATCAGAGGCGAAAGGCCGAGCGGCCATCATCGCCGCCGAAAATGCACAAACGCCCGAGCTCATGGCGATGAGGCTTGATGAACAGCGCATGCGCACCTTACCGCAGCTGGTCGAAAAGATGATGAAACCCACCGAAAAGATCGAAAGCATCCGCATCAACCAGATGAATGGCTTCAATGGCGCTAGTGGCGGCGATGGAGGTGACGACAAGTCTACCGTCAATCAGGTGGTTGATGCCGTGCTCAGCATGGCGCTGCAACTCCCCGCTGTTCAAAAGCTGGGCGAGGAGGTCGGCATGAACATCGGCGACGGCGTGCGCGGCCTTTCAAATTCACTCAACGGCAAAACCGCTGGGGATACCCCGAAAATCACGTCGGATGATGCTTCGTCCGATAAACAAGACTGACCTGCGTCCGCGTTAGTCACTCACCGAAAGGAGACACCATCAATGACACTTTCCCGCAGAGATTTTGTAATGGGCACTTCCGCTCTGGCCCTAACCGCTCCGGCTACCATCGCCCGCGCACAATCAGACAACATCAACTTTGCTTCGATCCTCGACCTTTCAGGGGGCCTCGACATCTATGGAGCGCCCATGGCCGAGACCACCAAGCTGGCCATTGAGGACATCAACGCCGCAGGTGGCCTGTTGGGTCGCGAGGTCGAGCTGAAGATGTATGACGCGCAGTCCACCATCCAGTTCTACACCCAATTCGCAACGCAGGCCGCTGCAGGTGACAAGGCCGCGACGGTCCATGCGGGCATTACCTCAGCCTCACGCGAGGCGATCCGGCCCACGCTGGCGCGGTTCAAGACACTCTACTTCTACAACACTCAGTACGAAGGTGGCGTATGCGACTACAACAACTTCTGCACCGGCTCCACGCCAGCGCAGACTGTGGCCAAGGTTGTACCTTATGCCATGAACAAATGGGGCAAGAAGGTTTATATCGTTGCGGCTGACTATAACTACGGTCAGATCACCGCCCAGTGGATGCAGAAGTTCGTCGCTGATAATGGCGGCGAAACGCTGGATGTTGAATTCTTCCCGCTGGATGTCACCAATTTTGGTCCGACCATCAACAAAATCCAGACAGCCAAGCCTGACATGGTGATCTCCGCCCTTGTGGGCGGCGCGCATGTTTCGTTCTACCGCCAGTACGCGGCGGCAGGCATGCTAAAGGAAATCCCCATAGCCTCTACCACTTTCGGTGTAGGCAACGAGCAAAAGCTGATCTCAGCCGAAGAAGGCAATGGCATCATCGCATCCTACGGCTATTTCGAAGGCGTCGACAACTCTGCGAATAAAAATTTCCTCGCACGGTTGGAGGCCAAGCTGGGCGCAGACCGTCCGGTGATGAACGAGCTGGCGATCCGGTCTTACGAGGGTGCGATGCTGTGGGCCGAGGCGGTTAAGGCTGCCGGTACCATCGACCGCGAACCGGTGATTGAGGCGCTGCGTTCTGGCCTCAGCTATGACGGGCCTTCAGGCAAGGTGACTATCGATTCCCAGACCAACCATTGTTCCATGAATGTCTACATCGGCGAATTGGCCAATCAGGAATGGAAAATCGTGGAATCCTTTGACAACCAGCCCCCTGCGGATACGCAGCTGGTTTGTGACCTAAACGCGAACCCCAACCAGTCTACCTTCTTGTTTGAAAACGGTCTGGAAGCGGCAGGCATAAAATAAACGCCTTTGGCCCGGTTCACACCGGGCCAACCCTCCACCTTCTTTTTCCCCGCAGGAGAACGCCTTGGATCTTGTCGTCGCAGTTCTTTTTCAGCTTGTTTATGGCATCGCAAGCCTTGCGCTGATCAGCCTTGGGCTGGCGATCATCTTTGGTATGATGCGGGTAATCAATCTGGCGCATGGCGAGTTTCTGATGCTGGGTGGCTATACCGTTGTGGTTGCTACCAACGCAGGTGTAAATATCTGGATCGCGATGCTTATCCTTGCGCCAGCGGTTGTCGGCCTGATCGGTGTGATCGTTGAGCGGCTGCTGATTCGCTGGCTTTACGGCCGCATGGTGGACACGTTGCTGGCTACATGGGGGCTGTCGCTGTTGTTGATCGGGCTGGTCACGTCGATCTTTGGCGCCTCTACCAGCACGACAATTTCCCCGCCGCTCGGGATCATCCGCATCGGCGATTATTCTGCCTCGGGCTACGAGCTGTTCCTGACCGGTGTGACCGTAGTACTTTTTATTGCGGTCTGGGCCACACTGAAAATGACCAAGCTGGGGCTGGTCGCACGCGGCACCATGCAGAACCCCGAAATGTCCGCTGCTCTGGGCGTGTCCAACGCGCGCATCTATATGATTACCTTTGGCTTAGGTGCCGCTGTCACAGGTCTGGCTGGTGGGTTACTGGCGCCTTTGACAGGCGTGCTGCCCACCATCGGGGCCACGTATATTGCCAAGGCTTTCATCACTGTCATCTCGGGCGGAGCGTCGATCCTTGCGGGCACGGCGGCAGGCTCGATCCTCCTGGGAGGGATCAATGGGATCTTTGCGTTTATCACTGGACCCACCATTGGTGAGGTCGCCTTGCTTGTCTCAGCGATCATTCTGCTGCGGCTTTTGCCACGCGGAATCACGGGGCGGTTCTTCCGTAAATTTCTATGAACGGTAACGATACATTGCGCGCAATGAAGCCTGTGTTTGTCTTTGCACTGATCGGGATCGTATTCATGTTTGCAGCACCCTACGCGCTGCAGTTATTCACTATCATCAACCTGACCACAGCTATTGCGCTGTCGGTCCTCGCTCTCAGCCTTGCATTGGTTTGGGGCTATGGCGGCATCTTGTGTTTTGGACAGGTCGCGTTTTTCGGGCTTGGCGCTTACGCCTACACCATTGCTGCGATCAACTTTGGCGGATCGACCTGGGCCATTCTGGTGGCGGTCCTGGTCGCCGCTGCCTTCGCGGCCCTGCTGGGGTATTTTGTTTTCTTCGGACGGGTCTCGGATGTGTATCTGGGTGTCATCACTTTAACGGTCACACTGATCTTCTTTTCTCTGATCCGCCGTACCTCCGGGCCTGATTACAAGATCGGCAATGCGCTGATTGGCGGCTTTAACGGGGTCACCTCACCGCCACTGAATTTGCCATGGAATACCTCGTCCTTTCTGTTTCCGGAACATGTGTTCTATGTCGCCATGGCGGCCCTTATCCTCTCCTATGTCTTTTGTGGCTGGCTGGTAAACACTCGTTTTGGGCGGGTCTGCGCGGCTATCCGCGAGAATGAACTGCGCAGCGAACTACTGGGATACGACTCGCGCCTATACAAACTTGGCATCTTTACTATCGCAGCCGGTATAGCGGCGATTGGGGGGGTGTTGTTCTGCAATGGCGTGGGGCGGATCACTCCGGATGTATTCAACCTCTACAACGCGGCCCTCACGATCATCTGGGTGATCGTCGGCGGGCGCGGCACGCTCATCGGACCGATTGCCGCTACATTTGGCCTGTTCTATCTGACCTCCGCTCTTGGAGGGCAATCGGTACTTAACAACAATCTTGTGCTGGGTATTATCCTAATCTTCTTTGTTCTGCTGGTGCCCAAGGGTGTGGCCCCCACCTTGACAGATTGGTTCACCAAACGCCGCAAGCCCGTGCACAATAGCCGCCGTCGGCGCAGGCAGGGGCGCAGTACATGAGCCGCAAACGCGACAAGCGCGAGGTCATCGTCGAGACCCGAAATCTGGCCATGCATTTCGGCGGCGTGCGCGCCGTGGATCAGGTGGATTTTACCCTTTACGACAAGGAATTGCGCTGTCTAATCGGCCCCAATGGCGCAGGAAAATCTACGTTTTTCAAGTGCCTCACCGGTCAACTTTCCCCGACATCAGGTGAGGTGATCATCCGCGGCCAAGATACAACGCTCGCAGAAACGCACGAGATTGCCAGCCTTGGCGTTGGCATCAAAACGCAGGTTCCCAACCTTTTTGACGGGTTGAGCGTTGATGAAAACATCTGGATGTCTGCCCGCCGCTGGAAAAACAGCAAGCGCGCTCGCAGCCTGACCTCGGAAACGATCGAGCGGATGAACCTTGGCGATAT
>CALFSV010000300.1 GCA_937916485.1 uncultured Paracoccaceae bacterium
AAACTCTCTCTTAGTTTAGGCCGCCATTGGTTCCATAAACCCTGACGACGGACAGTGACCAGTATTGCGCCACCGATGACGAAGCCTCAATCGCCAAGGGCATCGAAACGGTCAAGGAAATCCTGCGCAAGCATTACAACCACCCTAGTGAAGCCGGGCTCATTCAGTAGGCTATCAAGGAAAAGGGGCGCTACAAAGTCATCGACCAGATCAGCGTAAGCGGTGCGCCGTGCCCACCTTCGTGACGTCATCCTGATCTGCGAGTCCGTTTCCCAGTGTAGATTTGGGAAGGAGACGGCGTTGGTAGTACATATAGAGCACCATATGGAGGATACTGGCCAGATGGAGGTCATGGTTGGTCCTTCTGGCAAGCGGCGATGGTCAGATGCGTTCAAAGGACGGGTTGTTGCGGAAACGCTGGGTGAGCGATGCGCCGATCACACTGGTATGGCGTAGTTCCAAGGCAGCAGTTTGTTGATGTCGGTCTGTTTGTGCCCGCCAGCAATGGCTGTCAGGACGCCAGAAAGGTAGCCATGGGGTTCGATCGTGTTGAGTTTGCAGGTCTCAATCAGGAACGCGATGATGGCCCAGTTTTGTGCGCCCGCATCATGATCCGCGAAAAGTGCGGTTTTGCGGTTCAGGGCGATGGGACGAATGGTGCGTTCGACAGGATTGTTATCGAGCTCAATGCGGCCATCGCCAAGGAACCGGCACAGCCCATTGAGGTGCCCCTAGATTTGTAGACGGTTTGCTTGGTAATTTTGGAACCAAGAAGAGACAGATATGAGCAAGGGCATTCGATTTACGGATAAGTTTAAGCAGGACGCTGTGGCGCAGGTTGTTGAGCGTGGATACGCGGTCAGCGAAGTGGCCAAACGATTGGGGATCAGCACCAAGTCGCTGTACACTTGGAAATCGCTGTTTGCGAAGTCGCCTCGTGTCAGGTCGGAGGTGGCGGAACAGGCTGCTGAGATCCGGCGGTTGAAGCGAGAGCTGGCGCGCGTCACCGAGGAACGCACAATCTGTCTGACGTCAGCACCTGTGGGCCAGATGGAAAACCAAGCATAGAAATTGAAGCGCCACGAACAGCATGCCTGATAACAACGCCGCCGAACGCAATCCGGCGACAGCGCATATGGTCATCATCAACCCGCTGCACGTGCACAAACACGACAGTCTTTTCGCCACCCACCCTGCAACCGAGAACCGCGTAGCCGCTCTCCGCGCAATGGTGGGCGCCGGCCAAAGGGCCTCGAGCCCTGCCGCCTGGCCCTTGTCCACCAGTCGCGTTCCCAACACGCGGAAGCGCCGACGCGCCGGGCCGTGGAGCTGATCACATCCTTGTGCTGTTTGACCAATTGCACGGCTATCAAATTGGGATCTGTCCTAGGGCCTGTGGACATTCATCTTGATGCAATCAAAGCAGCGGCAAGGTTCCAGCTGGCTGTGTAGCTACAATCGGTTTTGTCGTAGCGTGTGGCTATGCCTCTGAACTCCATGATCTTCGCAAAGTAGTTTTCGACCAGATGCCGCCATTTATAGGCTTCTTTGTCGTAGACACGTTGCTGCTTTCGGTTTGATTTCGGTGGGATCACTGTGCTTGCGCCACGCTCATCCAGCTCTTGCAGAAGCCAGTTTGCGTCGAATGCTTTATCCGCCATAAGCGCGCCGAAGGAGACGTCCCGGATCAGAGGCGCTACCCCTTTCATGTCGTGCGCCTGACCTGGCAGCAGCAGAAAGCGGACCAAGTTGCCAAGCGCATCGACCAAGGCAACTATTTTGGTCGTCAGGCCGCCGCGTGAGCGTCCTATAGCCTGACTTTGAGTCCCCCTTTTGCGCCGGTTGCCTTCTGGTGAACCTGAACGATGGTGCCATCAATGAGCGCGTATTCGAGGTCGGGCTCGCCGCTCACGGCGTTGAAAAGACTCTCGAATATGCCCACCTTCGCCCAACGACGGAAACGTCGAAACTGGCTGTTCCAGTTGCCGAAAGCGGGCGGCAGGTCGCGCCATGGTGAGCCCGTCCGAACGCGCCAGAAGACCGCCTCCAGAAACAGGCGGTTATCCTTTGCCGTGGCCCCTGCGTCGCTGGCCTTTCCGGGCAAATGCGGCTCAAGC
>CALFSV010000301.1 GCA_937916485.1 uncultured Paracoccaceae bacterium
AGCAGCAGCGTGGACTTGCCCGCGTTCATCGTTGAGTAGTGAAAATAAAGCTTTGCCATGGTTTGGCGTATGTGCCCGCCTGATCCGCGATGTTCAAGATCCATATGCCGCAAAAGTGACGGGTTCGCCGCAGTCATCGGACATGGCCGATGTCATTGCCCTACCTAAGGCAATCCGCGACGAACCCTAACCAAACCGGTATTGGTGGCACCGGAACTCTTATTGCCCGAACAGTCCGGGTGCATTAGTTAATGACAAGTGGTCGCATGATCATTAAGGGGAAAATAGTTTGCGGGCTCCCCCCGTGGTTTTGAAACTCGCTGGAGCGTCATGAATGGCAGTGTTTGCGCGATATCTGAAGAAGCACACAGAAACCTTGGTCAAGGATGTTGGCCTAGAGACCGCCTGTGCATTGACCGGCAAATCCAAGGCAACCTTGGGCAGGTATTATTCGGATGCCGAAGAACACTCTGATCGGTTCATGCCCGTGGATGCAGTGGCCCAGCTTGAAGAGGCGGCCAGCTATCCGCATGTGACGGCCGCCTTGGCAGAGTTGCGCGGGATTACCCTGTCCTACAACGCCGCGCGCAGCAACACGCCAGCGGGCGGGGTGAATTCCGATGTCATCGCGCTCAGCCAGCGGTTTGCCATGTTGATGGGCGAGTACACCCAGGCCATGGAAGACGGCAAAATCACCATCAACGAGGCCAAGCGTCTGCTGCGCGAGACGCTGGAGCTTCAGCGCGTCCTGTTGGATATGAAGCTGCACCTCGAAGACGAAAGCGTTCACTAAGCGGAACGCTTTCGACGTCTTGCAACCGAATGCCCGAAAAGCGCCAAGGCTTTTCGGGCTTTTCTTTTAAATAACGCGCTCGACGAACCAAAAGGCCCCAACCGCCGCGATCAGGATGGAGGCGGGGATAGAGATCATCTTGCGATACCAAGGCTTGCGTCCGAACCACAGCCCCACGGTCAGGAACGCCGCCAAGATCACCGCCAACTGGCCCAGTTCCACACCGATGTTAAAGCCGATCAACCCAGAGACAAACCGCGCCGGGTTAAGCCCGATTTCGCCCAGCACCGAGGCAAACCCAAGCCCGTGCAGCAGGCCAAAGCAAAAGACCACCCCCGTTCGCCACGGCGTTATGGTTTTGTGAAACACATTTTCCACCGCCACATAGACGATAGAGGCGGCGATCAACGGTTCCACAATAGCGGGCGAGACCGTCACATATCCAAGGATCGCAAGCGCCAGCGTGACCGTATGGGCCAGCGTAAAAGCGCTGACCTGAAACAGCAGCGGGCGCATGTGCATCGAGAAAAAGAACAGGCCCAGCACGAATAGGATATGGTCCAGTCCCTTGGGCACGATATGTTCGAACCCGATGACGATGTAGCGGCCAAAGGCCAGCAGACCACTTTCCTGCGCCACAGAATCACGGGGCAGCGGGGCGCTGATCTGTCCGTCGATCAGATAGCCGGAATAGGCGGCATCGCCGTCGCCGGTCTGGCGGATCACAAGGGGTCCGTATTTCGCAATCCACCCCACGGTAACCGCCGTGCCGTCATCCGGCAGGGCGGCGGTCAGGCGCAGCACGCTGTCGCGCGCCAGGTCAAGATCGCCAACCTCCGGGACCGTCACCTGATCAATGTCGGGGGTGATCACCGTGTCACCCGCCATAATCTTTAGTCCGGGCACCAGCGAGGGCCACATATCACCCAGAACCTGCTCCAGATCCTCGGGCGGCATGGCGCGCAGGTCGTCATACTGTTCTGCCTCCGGGGCTTCGTTGGAATTATCGACCTGTTGCAGATCGATCCCGGCGACAATCGCCTCGAGGGACAATTGGATTTCCATCGTAAAGCTGGTCGCATCGACCGTCACATCGGCAATTGCTGGGCGTAATTCATGCGCCTGACCGGCGGTTATCCCCGACAAAGCGATCACAAGACCGAGTAACACGCCCTGCGCGCTTGACACCGGACGCAGACGTGCCAGCTTTACCCAAAGAAACTCAAACCAAAGCGGTATCATGCGTATTTTGCCCTTCTGCCTGTCGATCATGCTGACAGTCGTACCTGCGACGGCCCATGAATTCTGGATTTCTCCAGAGGATTACACTGTTACCTCGCCAGAGCAACTCCTTGCAAATATCCGGGTCGGGCAAAATTTCAAGGGCAGCGCCTATTCCTACATCCCGGCCAATGTGGTGCGCTTTGAACTGGTGATGAATGGCAAGGCTGTCATGGTCGAGGGACGTGTGGGGGATCGCCCTGCGTTGCACGTAGATGCCCCCGCCGAAGGGCTGGTAACGGTGGTGCATCAAACCTCTGACAGCTTCCTGACCTATACAGAGGCCGAGAAATTCGTTAATTTCGTGACCCACAAGGATTTTGACGGAGTGCTCGAAGAGCACAAAGCGCGCGGCTTGCCCGAAACCGGATTTCGCGAACGCTATAGCCGCTACGCCAAAAGCCTGATT
>CALFSV010000302.1 GCA_937916485.1 uncultured Paracoccaceae bacterium
GCCGCTGGGGACTGTGACCTTCTTGGATCTTTAGAGGCTGACCCACTCTCAATCGTATCCGTCCGGTCTGCCTGCTCTGACGGTCGATAGAGTGTGCTGATAATGTCCACTATCGATAGTGGACATTATGAGGCGGATTATGGGGGCGAAGAAGGGTCAGAAGAAGCGGTTCTGGTCGGACGACGAGAAGGTTTCGATTTGCGCGCAGACGCGCGCACCGGGCGTTTCAGTAGCGCAGGTTGCGCGACGCTATGCGATGAACGCCAATCTGATCCACAAGTGGCTGCGCGATCCCCGTTTTGCCCCGAATGATGCGGGCATTGAGGCAGAGGCTGCAGGGTTTCTACCCATTGAGATCGAGGGGCTGGCCTCACCGTCACCCTTGCCGCAGCTGCCTGCGCCGCCGACTGTTTCCGGCACTCCGCTGTCGGCACAGCGGGTAGATATCACGCTGTCGGACGGTCGGCGGATTTTGGTTGAGGGCACAACGGCCCTATCGGCAGTTCTGTCGCTGGTCGAAGGTCTGATGCCATGATCCCGGTGCCGAGCAACACACGGGTGTGGTTGGCTGCCGGGGTGACGGACATGCGGCGTGGGTTCAATACACTGGCCGCTCAGGCGCAGCAGGTTCTGGAAGAAGATCCCTATTCGGGGCACATGTTTGTTTTCCGTGGCCGCCGGGGTGATCTGCTCAAGATCATTTGGTGGGATCAACAAGGAGCCTGCCTGTTTAGCAAACGGTTGGAACGAGGGCGGTTTGTCTGGCCTGCCGCTAAAGACGGCAAGGTCAACCTGAGTCCGTCACAGCTGTCGATGCTGCTGGAGGGGATCGACTGGCGTATGCCGCAAAAGACCTGGAAGCCCACGACGGTGGGATAACGCGAAGCCCCATAAAACATGGGATTTGGTGCGGTTTTGCATTCCATGTCGAGCAGCATTCCGGTATAAATCGCCCATGTTGGATGCGATCAAATCCTTGCCGGAAGACCCCGCTGAGCTTCGTGCTGTCAGCGAGCTTCTGATGGCTGAGGTTTAGTCGCAAGCCTACCAGATCGAGAAGCTGAAGGCGGAGTTGCACGGCCACCGCAAGGCGCGGTTCGGCTCCAAATCCGAAGGCCTCGACCAGCTAGCCCTCGATCTTCAGGATGATCAGGAGATCGAAGCCGCTGCTGACGCGCAGCACGCCGAGCAAGATGCCGATGATAAGGACGATGGGGCGGAAGCCAAAATCCCGCGCCCCAAGCGCAAGCACAATCGCGCACCACTGCCCGAGCATCTGGACCGGCAAGATGAGGTTCTGTCACCCGGTGAGGATTGCAATGACTGCGGCGGCTCCCTGCGTCAGATCGGTGAGGACATCACCGAGGAGCTGGAATATATCCCCGGTCGTTTTGTCGTGCGCCGGATCATCCGTCCGCGCATGGCCTGCACCTGCTGTGAGGCGTTTGCACAAGCCCCGCTGCCCTCGCGCCCGATTGAGCGTGGCCGTCCCGGACCGGGGCTGCTGGCCCATGTGTTGGTTGGCAAATACTGCGATCACCTGCCGCTCGACCGGCAATCCAAAATCTTCGCCCGCGAGAACGTGCATCTGCCGCGCTCCACGCTAACCGATTGGGTGGGCCGCAGCACGGCCTTGCTGGAACCGCTGGCCGATCATATCGGTAAGCTGGTCAGAGCAGGCCCCGCGCTCTTTGCCGATGACACGCCGGTAAAACTACAGAGCAAGCTCAAACCCAAGAAGACCCTGACCGCGCGGCTCTGGAGCTATGTGCGCAATGAAGGCCCATGGTGTGGGGATGCGCCGCCTTGCGCGTGGTATCAGTTCAGCACGGATCGTAAGGGCGAACATCCGGTCAATCATCTCTCCGGCTATACCGGCACAGTGCATGCGGATGGCTTTGCTGGATTTAATGGCCTCTTTGGCCAAGATAAAGCCGATGAGCAGGCCTGCATGGTGCATGTGCGCCGCAAGTTCTTTGAAGAGGCCGAGCGTACCGGGGCTGCCATCGCCACGGAAGCTGTCAAGCGGATCGGCGCGCTTTACGATGTAGAGAAGGAAGCCAAGGGCAAATCCCCTGATGACCGGATCAACCTGCGGCAGGAGAAGGCCAAACCGGTCTTTGATGAGTTGGAGACCTGGCTACAGGCTCAATTGCCCAAGCTCTCTGGAAAAACCAAACTCGCTGGGGCCATCCGTTATACTCTCAGCCGTATGCCCAAGGCGCGGCCCTATCTCAGCGATGGTAGCCTGGAATTGGACAATAACATTTGTGAGCGCTCGATCCGCCCCGTTGCCTTGGGACGCAAGAATTACCTGTTCATGGGTTCCGTCGGTGGCGGCAAGGCCGCCGCCATCGCCTACACCCTCATCGAGACGGCCAAGATGAACGGTGTTGATCCTGAGGCTTGGCTCACTTGGGTGCTTGAGCGCCTCCCGGATCACAAGATCAATCGTATCGATGAACTTATGCCGTGGGAATGGA
>CALFSV010000303.1 GCA_937916485.1 uncultured Paracoccaceae bacterium
AACCATACGCCAGTATTCCTTACCTTCGCATTGGAACTTATCATATTTGTTTGCGAGGTACATCATTATAGCGCCTGTCTCCATCAAATGAATACCTGTTTCCTGATCAACAATCGCGGGAATTCTATTATTTGGCGCTATTTTTAAAAAGCTGGGAGAAAACTGTTCATCCTTTGTAATATCAATAGGGTAAATATTATAAGGGACGCCCAACTCTTCCAGCAGGATTGATACCTTGCGCCCATTTGGAGTAGTCCAGGTGTAAAGATCAATCATAATTGCTCCTCGCAGTTTGCTATTTCTTTAACTTACAGTATTTTGGATATGGAGATAAATACCATAGTGATTGCCTTGTCCTTCCCCCTGAAAAATTTCCAAAAATTTTAACAACAGCACCCAATGAGGCGCTTTTCGTGATTGAATGCACCACCTGAATTGGAACAAGCCAACCACTTAGGTAAAAGCTATGACCTCGCCCGCCCATTAGCTTTTACCATAAGTTTAGAATTAGCCCCGACGCAGTCACTAAATGACTAGCTTGTGCTATTGCCTCGCCGTCAGGTAGTTCTCCGCCCTATGCCACTATGTCAGCGAGTAGCTCAATTTCCCAAAATGGTTGGCAGGCGCAGCTTACGCTCTTTGGCGCAGTCAACCGCTGTCTCATATCCAGCGTCCGCATGGCGCCAAACACCAGAGGCAGGATCGTTCCAAAGTACCCGCTCTATGCGTTTGGCCGCCTCATCGCTTCCATCTGCCACTATGACCACTCCGGAATGTTGACTGAACCCCATCCCAACGCCACCACCATGATGGATTGATACCCAGGTTGCGCCCGAAGCTGTATTTACTAATGCGTTCAACAACGGCCAATCAGATACGGCGTCCGAGCCGTCAAGCATGGATTCAGTCTCGCGATTGGGCGATGCGACAGAGCCTGAATCAAGGTGGTCACGTCCAATCACGATCGGAGCTTTCAATTCCCCTGACTTGACCATTTCGTTAAACATTAACCCTGCACGGTGTCTGTCTCCCAACCCGATCCAGCAAATACGAGCTGGCAAACCCTGAAAGGCAATACGGTCAGCCGCCATATCTAACCAACGGTGCAGATGATGGTTTTCAGGGAATAGTTTTTTCATCGCCACATCAGTTTTGTAGATATCTTCTGGGTCGCCTGACAGTGCTACCCAACGGAACGGACCGATACCTTTGCAAAACAAAGGTCGGATATAAGCCGGCACAAAACCGGGAAAATCAAAAGCAGTCTCAAGCCCTTCTTCTTTTGCTATTTGCCGGATGTTATTGCCATAATCCAGTGTAGGCACACCAGCATTCCAAAAATCCACCATAGCCGCTACATGGCCGCGCATCGAGGCGCGGGCTGCTTTCTCGACCAATTTCGGATCAGATTCTTGTTTGGCGCGCCATTCGGCCACGCTCCAACCTTGCGGCAGATAACCATGCAGAGGGTCGTGGGCGCTCGTTTGATCCGTAACAATATCAGGTCGCCTACCACCCGCGTTCATTCGGCGCACGAGTTCAGGAAAGACGTCGGCAGCGTTACCGAGCAACCCCACCGACTTTGCTTCACCCTTGGCCGTCCAATCGGCGATCATAGCCATCGCCTGGTCCAAGGTTTGCGCTTTGGCGTCAACATAACGGGTGCGCAGCCTAAAATCGATTCTGGTTTCGTCGCATTCCACAGCCAGGCAACATGCACCGGCCATAACAGCAGCCAATGGCTGTGCGCCACCCATCCCTCCAAGCCCCCCGGTCAAAATCCACTTACCTTTCAGGGAACCGCCAAAATGCTGACGACCTGCTTCTGCAAAGGTCTCATAGGTGCCCTGAACAATTCCTTGGGTTCCAATATAAATCCATGACCCGGCCGTCATCTGGCCATACATCATAAGACCCTTTTTATCGAGTTCATTGAAATGATCCCAAGTGGCCCAATGTGGCACAAGATTAGAGTTTGCGATCAAGACACGGGGAGCATCTTTATGTGTTCGTACCACGGCAACTGGTCGGCCCGATTGCACAAGTAGGGTTTCATCATCTTCAAGGTCTTTCAACGTCGCAACGATGCGATCGAAATCTCCCCAACTCCGGGCTGCGCGACCAATGCCACCATAGACGACAAGTTCATGCGGATTCTCGGCCACATCAGGATGTAGGTTATTCATCAACATTCGCATCGCTGCTTCAGTTTGCCACGACTTAGCAGTAATTTTAGTGCCAGTAGCGGGATAGACATCGCGTGTGTTTTTGCGGTCAAGCATATTAGGCTCCATCACGAATTGGGAACGCCCGAGTGGGCGATTTTATCTAAAAATTTAAGAATTTCTTTTAGAAACAAGAATATAGATTCTTGCCGTTTGGTGAGAATAAGTCCAGGCGGCGGCTTCTGCCGTCAGATAGGCGCGTTGAGCCACGCGCACCCGCTCATTCAGCCGAGCCATCAAGGCATTGGGCAAAAATATCCCATTATGCGGCACACATAAAATCACCGCGCTGTCGCCCAGCTTAACTTTTACAGGCATCATGATAAGATCTCTGGCAGCGGGAGATCACATGCTTGCACTATGGCGCCATTGCCAATCAGAACAGCAGCGGCAGCAAGATCGGGTGCCAAATAGCGATCATCACCCAAAGTAGCCACATCTTGCCGAAGGCGCGCTACAACTTTTTGCAGCGGGTTGCTTGTTTGCAATGGCGCGCGAAATTCTATGCCTTGGGCTGCGCAAATTGCCTCTACCCCTAGGATGACGTTTAGGTTTTGCACCATTTTACCCAACCGCACCGCACCGTGGGCAGCCATACTAACATGATCTTCCTGATTAGCCGACGTCGGCGTGCTGTCAGTCACACAAGGCATTGCAATATGTTTGTTTTCCGCCATTAACGCAGCTGTGGTCACCTCGGCGATCATCAAGCCAGAATTAAGGCCAGGGCGCGGGGTCAGGAACGCTGGCAGGTTGAACGACAGCAC
>CALFSV010000304.1 GCA_937916485.1 uncultured Paracoccaceae bacterium
ATATAGGGTTATTTTTCTACCCTCATAATATGGGCCCCGTAAGAGGCCCCAGCGCACTAGTCAGCCTCCCCTTCATTGCAGCCCTTTTAGGAACTATAAATCAAACTGCGTGCTCAAAGGGTGACCTACCCTAAACGGACCCAAAGCGTTGCCAAAGCGGTCACTTTAGGGGTCGTTGAGCCTTCGGATAGGGGGAGGCCATGCAAATCCCAATGTCTCCTAAATCGGGCCTCTGATTGACGCGCTGCGTGAGCGACGTGATCGACACCCCGACTGTGACTATGGTGAACAACGCGGTTTGGAGCTGGCCCAATCTCAATGTGCGGGATCCAGTAACCTGCAGCCGTGGTGGCTTGGGCGGAAACCGGACTTTCTCCGCAAGTGCGAGATCTCACGGTCCAATCAGTAGAAGCTGACATTCACGCGACCATTAAAGCTCGCTTTTCTCTGCAGTGCCGCAAGGCGGCTTGGAACCCACTTTGCCGAATGCTGCGCATTGATCGAATGGCCGTTGTTCCTTTGACAGCAGATAGCGAGAGGCGGCGCCTAAGTTGACCGATGGTAGGTCTTGGCAGAACCTGGCTGATGCCCGTAAACAAAGCGGGACGAAAGGACCAAAGGCCGTCCTATGAATCTTCCGTAAACGCCGCCTCTAGCCAAGCCTCGAACAGGTGTTTAGCAGGATCATTTGGCCCAGACGTAGAGGTGGTCAGTAGGTAGTGCGCCAGGCCTACTTTCACAGGAGCCCCAATGATCGCAATTGGCTTGCCTGTTTTGATGGCGCCGCGAGCAAAACGTTCCAGCACCACGGCTGAGCCTCCCCCTGCCGCGACAACATCAATGGCGGCCACTGTGGTATCGACAGCATAGCCCGTCACACCCTCTGCCGGTGTCAGGCCGTGGGCGTTTTGATAACGCAGCAGCATATCCTCAAAGCCCAGGATCTGGACCAGTGGCCCGTTTTGTATCGCCGCCAGATCATGCCTGTCGCGTTTATCACCCGCCGCGCTGATCGGAACGATCCGTTCGTCAGAAATCTTTCGTGCATGAACCCCCGCCCAGTTTCCGCCGCCAAAACGTAGTTCAACATCAGCAGGTTCTGCGGTTGGGGTTCCACCGCCCCAGACCTGCGAAACCAGCCGCACTGGAATGCCAGGATGTGCCGCCGAAAAATCAGGCAATCGGTGCGCCAACCACAATCCGGCGGACGAGATCGGGACGCGCACCGTCAGCATCTGTTCTGCCCCCGCACCAAACAGGCTGGCAGTCGAAAACGCCATATCGCCTAAGGCCTGCCGCAACGAATAGGCATAGGCCTGACCCGTCTGCGTCAACGTCAATCGCCGTGCCGCGCGAGTAAAAAGCGCGCAGCCAAGCTCAGCCTCTAGCGAGCGCACATGCAGGCTGACCGCAGTCTGGGTCAGCCCCAGCTCTGCCGCGGCCTCGGTAAAGCTGAGATGTTGGGCCGCTGCCGCGAAGGAGCGCAGCCATATGAGGTTTGGTAGTCTTTGCATTTTCACCAAAATATTTTTGTGATATGGAGCGAAATTACTCGTTTTGATTTGCAGATACTATGCCTTACTTCTGGCAGTGACTGGATAGGGCGAGGAACGGAATGAAGCGCATTTACACGTTCGGGGGGATTCCGGCGACACGAAACCTAACCGTGGCGGATATCAAAGCGGCCAAAGGGCAACGCAAGTTCATCCAGACAACTGCTATTAACCGCATCGAAGCAGCCGCCGCCGAAGCCGCAGGGATTGACCACCTATCGATCGTTGACCACGATCTGCATGACGTCCGCGCGGGGGCGCCCAATACATTTACCACGGCCGCCCTGATGGCCAGCGACTATGAAACGCACGAGGATATCCTACGTGCAGGTATTCGCGCCGCAGCGGCAGGTGCCGATGCGGTCTATACTCTTCGCAGCTTCAAGGCGGTCGAGATGTTGGCCGATGAAGGCTTGGCCGTGCAGGGACATCTGGGCCTTGTGCCGCGTCTGTCGACGCAGATTGGCGGCCTGCGCGCCTATGGGAGAACGGCGGATGAGGCCATGAAGCTGGCAGAGGATCTGCGCCGTCTGGAAGATGCCGGGGCCTATGCGGTGGAGCTGGAATGCGTGGCGGACGAGGCCATCGCCGAAATCAGCCCGCAGACGGGCCTGATCACCCATTCAATCGGGTCGGGCGGGTCTGCAGATGTGATTTTCCTATTTCAGGAGGATGCCTGCGGCGACACGATTGATCCGCCGCGCCATGCCAAGGCTTTTGCCGATATGGCCGGGGCGCGCACCAAGTTGGAGGCCGAGCGGATAAAGGGGCTCAAGGCCTTTCGCGCGGCGGTTCTTCATGGCAGCTATCCCAATCCCAGTACCAGCATCACCATGAAAGCCGGTGAGCACGAAAAGCTTTGCGAAGCGCTGGACAAGCGCCGCCCGTTCCACCGCTGACCACATCAAAGGCCCAGATATGACACCCGCAGAAACGAGCCGCAAAGACAAAGCCGCTGCCAACGAAGAGCCCGCCCCGATGAGTCGTGAATGGCATTGGCACCCCGATCTGCCTGTCAAATACGCACCCTATTGGCTGTGGCCTGCCAAACCCGGCGTCGTCGCGATATGGTTTTGGCAGAACTGGCTGCAATTCTCGGATCGCTCGATCTTTCTGGCACTTGCCTTTCTGGTGGCGTTTTGGATGCAACCCGTGGGGCCATCGCAGGCCGGGTTTGCCTTCGGATGGATGGCATGGGTATTTGCCCGAAACTGGTTGCTGCTGTTGATGGTCGCAGGCGGGCTGCACCATTGGTTTTACGGGATCGATGGCCAAGGAAAACTATTGAAATATGATCCGCGCCCCTATTTCAAACGCAAGAACGCACTGTTCAAATTCGGCTACCAGACATGGGATAACGTCTATTATTCGATGATATTCGGCGCGACGTTCTTGTCAGTGCTAGAATGTTTCCTGCGCTGGTCTTACGCCAGCGGATTGATCGGCACCTTGTCGTTCAGCGCGCATCCCGTCTGGTTCATCCTACTGTTTCCGGTTTTGGCGCTGTGGCAGAGCTTTCACTTTTACGTCGTGCACCTAATCCTGCACCAGCCGAGCATCTACAAACATGTGCACGCAGTTCACCACCGTAACGTCAATACCGGCCCGTGGTCTGGTATGTCGATGCACCCGATCGAGGCCTTCGGCTATCTCAGTGCCATCCTGATCGTGCTGCTATTGCCGAGCCATCCAGTGCATATGTTGTTTCTGGGTTACTGGTTGATGCTGGGTGCTGCGTCATCGCATTCGGGGTATGAAGCGATCTGGGCACGGGATCGTCAGGCACTTTTGCTTGGCGCGTTCTTCCACCAGCTGCATCACCGGTATTATGAATGTAACTATGGCAACGCCGAAATGCCTTGGGACAAGTGGTTCGGAACCTACCACGACGGATCAGAGGACGCGACTCGCCGCACCCGCGACCGCAAACGGGAAATGCATAATTAGGGCTCTGGGCTGCTTGGCTTCGCATCGGCCTTAAACGGACCGAAATAAAGGTGGGAACGTCAGCAAAATATACGCTTCAGCGGACCTTGGATTCATGTACTTGAATGGGTGCTGTGTCCCGCAATGTGTGAATTAAGCCCTCGCAGATTTTGCAGCTGCAACGAATGGCCGCTCTGACGGGCCGCACCGCAGCATGACCGGGGATGGCTGAACGGCAGGTCAGGGCCGGAAGCGACGAAGGCCTGTGCAGGGCCAGTGTGAGCGATGCCGCAACGCCGCAAGTCCGCTTGGAGCCCAACTTGACCGATGCTGCAGCCGGCATGAATGACAGCTCTCGTGCAAGTGATCTTCTACCGTGTTGGTACAGTGTCACAAAATGTCGACCGAAGGCGTCTAGAAAAGCGATGACCGCTTATTGAGAAACGGCGAGATCGTAGGACGCAACGATGTCATTCGCACGGCTCGCAACATCTGAGGGGCTGAAACCCGCCCGATATAGAGCGGAGCCAATGCCGAATCCGGTGATCCCTGCTGAAAACCAATCTCTGAAGTTTTCTGGTCCTGCGCCGCCGACCGCATAGGTTCGAACGTTGGCGGGCAATACAGCAGACATGGCTTTGAACCCATTGATGCCCAACACTGACGATGGGAAAAACTTCAGGCCGTCCGCCCCGTTACGAATTGCTGTAGAACAATCCGTTGGCGTCATCACGCCGGGATATGAGGCGAGGTTAGCGTCTTTTGTTGCTTTGATGACGTTCGGCGAAGTATCAGGCGATACGATGATTTGGCCACCAACATCGGCGACCCGGCGCACGTCAAGTTGATCCAAAACAGTTCCAGCTCCTATTTGCGCAACCGTTCCGAACCGTCTGGCCAGTTTTGAGATGCTCTCAAAGGGATCAGGAGAATTCAGCGGCACTTCGATCGTAGAAATGCCGCAATCAATCAGAACTTCACCGATGCTCTCAACTTCGTTTGGCTTTACGCCCCGCAGAATTGCGATGATTTCTCTATGCATCGGCATGCTGTCCTTGCTGATGTGCCGCCGCAAGTCCGGCTAGGGTCATTGCGGTCACATCAAGGATTGATGCAGCAGCACCAGCGAGGGCGAGCGCTTTGGAATAAAGATCACATAGTGTGGTGGCGCCGATGAGCGTCACATCCTGACCCTGCCAGTATTGCGGCACAGACATGAGCTCTTGACCGATCAAAAGCCCTGACAATTTCGCCCGCGCCTGAGCGCTTGATTGCTGTGCGACGAGCATTTCGGCACGGATCGCAAACAGGCGGCGCGGCACGCTCAACGGATCCTTGATCGCCAAACGAACAGTCGCTTCGAAGGTGCGCGCATCCCAACCACCGTCAATCATGGAATGAGACAGCACCGAGGCTTCAGAAAAAAACGCAAATTGTTCGCCTGTCAGGCAGGTTTCGAAGGCAACGATGGCACGATTTTTGATGCGGACCCATTTTGTATGAGTACCCGGCAGACAAGCGATGCCGTCAAAATCAGGTTGGTGGGTTA
>CALFSV010000305.1 GCA_937916485.1 uncultured Paracoccaceae bacterium
CTTTTGCAAAAGCCTGATCTGTTAAAGCCTGATCGCCAAACTTCGTATCAATCAGAACATTATTTTCGATATGCTCATATAATTGAGGCGCACCTGGCAAGATGGCATCTTTTGATTCGCTAATGTGTGGCAAAACAGAATAATCAATAAAAATTTCTTCAACCGCGTCAAGCGCTTGCTGCAAACTATCAGCAACAACCATCGCAACCGCCTCGCCAACATAGCGGACACGGTCTTCCGGCAAAAGATAATGCGCGTCAATGGTCGCATGCGTGCCGTCCGGGGCGCGCAGTTTTAGATCGTATTTTGTACTAGGAATAGGGTTATGCGGTATTGGCCCAAGGCCAGCTTTTTGGATATCCGCACCTGTTATTACCGCTAATACTCCTGGCATTGCGAGTGCTTTTGCGCTGTCAATGCCGTTTATCAAAGCGTGCGGATAGGGCGAGCGGGCCATCGCGGCAAAGCCTTGATTGGGTAAGGTGAAATCATCGGTGAATTGTCCCGCGCCAGTTAGAAGCCGTTTATCCTCCTTTCGCCTGATGGGTTGACCGATGTTTTTAATAATAGCCTCGCCAAAACTTTTCACGACGGCAGTTTGTTCTGGCGGTGGAACAACAAATTCACTCATGCAAAGCCATCTTTCCCTAACTTGTTTTTCATACTTTAGCCTGTTCAAACTAAGTTTTGGTCTTGCACCACTTAATCAGGCGAAATTTGTATGTGTTTAGGCGTCACCTTTTGCGCCTATGATTTTTGCGAGCGGTGCAAAATTAAGAGTTAAGATATTTATTGTATTAATGTATGACAATGCTTTTGTTTTGTCTATACTCAGAAGTCAAAATCAAAGGAATTAGCAAAACGTTTTGTAAACAGTTTTCAAGAGATTATGTGATGACAAAAATTGGCCGATCCCAGCTTAGATTTGAGGATGACCGTTTTTTAAGAGGCCAGGGTCAATATACGGATGACATCAAGCAGTCTGATGACGCAACCTTGGTGTTTGTTCGATCACCCCACGCTGCCGCCCGGATTGTTAAAGTAGATCTTGATCGGGCCAAAGCTATCGAGGGTGTAATAGCCATTTTTGGCTGGGACGAAATGTACGCCAACAATGCTGGCAGTTTCAAACCGCGCGCACAGTTTCCTGGCCCTGATAATGGGGCGATGAGAATCCCGCCCTTCACCCCCTTGGCAGATGGTTGCGTTCGATATTGTGGGGAACCAGTTTTAGGCATTATCGCTAAAGACAAAGCCAGCGCAGAGTTGGCGCTTGAGGCCGTTGATATTCTCTTTGAGACGAGTTCGTCCGTGACCGACATTGCAAATGCCCTTTCTGATGGTGCGGAATGTGTCTGGGATATTTACCCAGATAACCGGTGCTTTCATTTTGAAAAAGGCGATGCTAAAAAAGTTCAGCAAGAAAACGGAAAAGCAGCGCATGTTGTTGAACATCAATTAACTATTTCTCGGGTGACTGCTGCCGCATTGGAACCACGTGCGATCCGTGCAAGCTTTAATAGTGCATCAGGTAAATATCGGCTAGAGGTTGGCACCCAAACGCCAAACCGTATCCGCCCTGATCTTGCCACAGCATTGGGGATAGAGCCTGATGCTATCGAAATTATTGCCCAAGATTGTGGCGGCTCTTTCGGGATGAAAAATACAGCTTTCCCTGAATATGCGGTTGGCCTATGGGCGGCGGAGCATTACGGTATTTCAGTGTGTTGGCGGGCATCGCGGTTGGAGTCGTTTCTTAGCGATACCCATGCGCGTGAGCAAATAGCGGATGTTGCGCTTGGGCTTGATGAAAGTGGGAAGTTTCTCAGCCTTGATGTCAAGATTACGGCAAATCTTGGCGCCCATATTGGACCATCGACCATTCATCCCGTGGTCAGCAATATTGGCGGCATAACCGGCGTTTATGATATTTCAGCCAGCCATGTATTAGTTGAAGGCGTGTTTAGTAACACGCAAAACGTATCACCATATCGAGGCGCTGGGCGCCCGGAGGCAACGTATATCATCGAACGAATGATCGATATTGCTGCTGAAAAAATGGGCTTTGACAAAGTCGAATTGCGTCGCCGCAATATGATTCGCCCAGAACAGATGCCGTTTAAAACGGGGCTTGTTTTCACCTATGACAGTGGGGATTTCCCCGGTCTTCTTGACACTGCCTTGAGTGCAGCCAACTGGGCTGAATTTGATGACCGCCGAATGGCTAGTAAATTGCGTGGCAGAATACGCGGATTTGGCATTGCTAACCCGATTGAAATTGCTGGTGGGCCGGAACGAAAACCACATTCTGAATTTGCCCGTGTGACCGTGTCGCCCGACGGCAGCGTTGTATTAGTGAGTGGGTCATCAGACTCCGGGCAAGGCCATGCCACCGTCTTTGCGCAAATTCTATCTTCCAAGCTTGGCGTTGACCCCACCGCTGTTTCACTGATCGCAGGAGACACTCGAGAGGCCCCCAATGGTACGGGCACTTTTGGCTCTAGAACCGTTTCTGCGGCTGGAACGTCAATTGTTAAATGTGCTGAGATCCTGATAAAAACTATGCAGGAACCAGCGGCAGAGGTATTGGAAAGCACCATTGATGAGGTTTCTTTTGAGGATGGTTACTACCGAGTTCAAAAGAGCAATCTTTCAATCAGCTTTATTGATCTTATCCGCCAGAGCGCCGTGCCCATTTGCGCTGAATTTGATGGCAGCGCTGACAATGCAACCTTTCCAAATGGCTGTCATATTTGCGAGGTAGAAATTGACCCAACTACAGGTAGTGTTGACGTCATTTCATATTTAGTAGTTGATGATGTTGGTACTGTGATTAACCCACAATTATTGAAAGGACAAATTACTGGTGGCGTTGCCCAAGGGCTAGGTCAGGCGCTCATGGAACAAGTAGTTTATGACTCCACCAATGGACAACTTGTTTCAGCAAGCTTTATGGATTACGCCATGCCGCGAGCGACTGAACTTCCAGCGGTGGAAGTGATTAGCCAGCCAGTCCCAACAAACAGCAACCCACTTGGCGCCAAAGGCGCGGGCGAGGCTGGAACAGTGGGAGCACTAGCCGCAGTGATGAACGCTGTTTGCGATGCGCTGACCAGTGTTGGTGCTGACCCGATTGATATGCCGGCGACGTCACAGGCCGTATGGAAGGCCTTGCAAGCTAAAAATCTACAGAGCCCCTAAAGCAAAATATTTATTCAGGTATTACCGGCATTAAAGCAGACGCAGACGCACTCATAACATGCCGTTGGGCGGCATCAGCGGCGGCGGCAGCATCACGATTTTTGATTGCGCCCATTAAAGCATGCAATTCGATGATGCTCTGGCTTTGCCGTTCTTTGCGTACAACAGAGCGATTACGCAATTGGGCTGTGCGCAGGGTGAGACGTGACAACAAATTTCTTGCAATTGAGTTTTGAGCAATTTCGCATATGTAAGTATGCCAACGCTCCTTTGCCTGCGAAATCGCCAGAAATGTTCCCTGACTATAGGCCGCAATTAGATCGACAAAAATTGTCTCCAGGGCAAGCAACTGCTCATCGGTTACGTTTTCCGTGAACTGTTTAAAAATCAGTGCCTCGATCTGGGCACGGATGCGATAGATATTGGCTGCATCGTGTAGAGATATTTTAACAACAGTTAGCCCGCGTGCTGACACCTTGGCCACAATCTCCTCAGCCTCAAGTTCGCGCAAAGCTTCGCGTAGCGATGTTCGGCTAACTTCCAACTGATCGCATAAATCCTTTTCGATCAGACGGTCGCCGGGCTTTAAAATGCCATGTTCAATGGCATAGCGAATCGACTCAATGATCTTCGAACGAAGCGGTGCTGTCTCAACGCGGATAGGTACCAAAATTTTATTAGAATTCATACTTTTCACTTTTGTGTATTCAGTGCTTACCAAATTCGACCCACCTTCAAGTTTACCAGTTATAAAGTAAAAACCAAGCACTCCAATAAATGTCTGGCTTTTCCACTCTAACTTTAATCGTACCTCTTTACTTTGACGAGTGACGGTCTTTTTTCAAAAATAATTTAAATATAAACGGCGCCATCATCATTACAAATGAAATTCGAACCAAATGATGGCTTGCGACGTAGGCAATATCTGCATTCATTGCAAGTGCTACAAGACTCATTTCGGCAAGGCCCCCAGGTGAGTATGCAAGCACTAATTGCTCAATTGTTTGACCGAATATATTATGCAGCAATAGGGCAAAGCCAAATGTCAGGATAAGCATTATAAGCGTGGCGCCCAAACTCAATCGCATGGCCTGAAAGATGGCTGCGGGGCCCGTACCGATAAACCGGCAACCAACAATTGTACCAAGAAAAATTTGCGCAATGATTACTAACTCGCGAGGTGGCGGGTTTTGCACAATTCCTAATGTGTGCACGGCGGCACTTACAAGGATAGGCCCTAACAGCATGGGCGCGGGAAGACGTAAAAATCGGCCAGCGTAAAATCCGGCAATACCAACAACGGTCAAAACAACCAGCTCTTCCGGTGGTATATCAGAGAAAGGTATTCCAAATTGTGATCTGTCAGACAGGTCTATGCCCTGTACCAACCGAAACCAAATAGCAACTAGGCTAACAACAATAACAATGCGGCAGGTGTGAGCAAGGATAATCAAACGTTCGTCAGCACCCATTTCCTTGCCAACAATCATCATTTCCATTAACCCGCCAGGCATGCCAGAAAAGAAGGCCGTTGGTAAGTCAAAGCCTGCAACAAGACGGTAATAGGGGACAACGACCATCGCCGCCACAATAAGATACAAGACCATGAAGGCCAGCGATGGCGCCCACAGGGCAATCTGATCAGACATTGTTGGAGTAAAACTAGAACCCAGCATGACCCCGATGACAACAGCAACAGCAGGCCTTAGGCGCACTGGGCCAGCGATCGGCATGCCTATCATGGCGGCAATAATATTGACAAACATCGGGCCAAGCATCCACGGAAGTGGTACCGTCAACCAATCAAAAACAAATCCAGATATGATGCCCATGAAAAGCGCCAAACCTATTTTTGTGAGGCGTGCATCAAGCCAACTTCTGGTTGTTTTTTGAAAAGTTGGCAAGACAGGTTTATCGCGCTTATTTTTCAAAGTCACGAACTGGTGTCTCCGGTTTCATGCCACCCTTTTGTCCAGCGTGCGTGATCAGACCATTTTTTTCCCACTCGCCGGCAACTGCACGTTCAGCATATTCAGACCATTGGTCAGACCAGTCTCCAAGTTCATAGCCATGCCATGGTGGCTGTGGCGTTAGTCGTGGCAGCTGCAGTTCTTCCCATATCACCTTTGCGCGACTCATAAATTGTTCGCGCGGCAGCGCTAGCGGGGGCATGTCAGCCTTTAATGTCGCATCAATCATTAAAGTTGCATCTGAACTGCTGCGACCAGATTTTGGACCATGACCGCCAGACCTATATGGGGTGATATGAACATCGGATGAGACGTTTGAGCGATAGGCAATCGACCAGAAAATGGCATCCGCATTGTTTGGGTCAATATCTTCAGAAACAGCAATAACAACCTTGCCGCATTGGGCCTGCAAAGATGCGGCTGCTTGTAAACCTCGCCAAACTTCGGTTTGAGGTGCACTTCGATCAAATTGAAGAAAAATGACTTTACGGATATTTGTCAGTGGCTCATGCATAACAACCCGCTTAATACCTTTTATATTAAAAGTTTTTTTAAGGTGTCCCAAAAACAGAGGCTCATAGGCCACTTTTTTAAGGGTTGAGCTCTCACTTGGTGTTACCTGACTGATGATAGAAATAAATACTGCTTTCTGGCGCATTGTGATCGCAGTGACCTTCATTGACATATTAAAATCTTCTAAAGCCACATGCCCATGGCTCTCACCAAATGGCCCTTCCGGTTCCAGATAGTCAGTTGCAATCTCTCCTTCGATTACAATTTCGGCGTCGGCGGGCACTTCCAAATCGACTGTTTTGCAACGGGTTGTGCGGACTGGTGCTCCTATAAGCCCACCTGCCACTGCCATTTCATCTTCATCAATTGGTAATTTTTGCGGTCCAGTAAATAAGATTGCTGGCGCACAGCCAAGAACAATTGCAACTGGCATGACCTCGCCACGCTTTTGATACTTCAACCAATGCTGATACCCGCCTGCGCCTCCAAGCCGGCTTGCCATGCGAACTCCTAAGCGATCTCGCGCCTTTAGCTGCGCCCGATAAGTGCCCATATTACGAATGCCAGTTTCGGGGTCTTTTGTGATGACAAGTGTTGCAGTTAAATATGGTGCAGCATCGAAGCCCGGGGTTGAGATTGGGACTGGCAGAGATGCCAATCCACCGCCAGGCCGGGTAAGGTCTTCGCCTGTCATGACAACTTCTTGACAAGGCGCATCGTTAACTGTCTCTGGGGGGATTGGGTTGTCCATCGCCCGCAGCCAAACATCGCCAATTTCGTCAACTGACACGCCAAGGCCTGCGGCATATATTTCCGGATTTGCAGCCAATGCGCCGACAACAACTGGCATTTCATAATTCTTACCGTTCGTATCGGTAACATTATTAAAAAGAAATGCTTTTCGGTCTTCAGCGGGTATGCCGCCTTGAAATTGCCAACGCACCAGCGGGTGTAGCTCACTATTCTTATCAATTTCACGTTCAATCCGTTGCAAAAGCCCAAGACTCTCTAGCTTTTGAAGGTGGTCTTGCAAATCAACAGGTGCGTTAGCGCTAGTTTTGTTAGACATGGTATCTACTCATCTTTGAAAGTGCACATTACATTTAAAAATGTGCACGCCAATTTTTGGCGTGCACAAATCGGTTTTTATTTTGCAGAACCTGCACCAGATGTATCAATAGCAACCCGAGCTGCTGCAAGCATCTCTTCACTGGAAGCCATCAACTCAGCTGTAATTGCATTTAATTCTTCCCCTGTTGCGGGAGTTATAATCGCGTTACGTTTCTTTGCTTCGGCAAGAAACGCCTCATCCTTAATCATCATTTGGAATGCTTCACGGATCCCTTTGACAATATATTCTGGGGTATCAGGGTGAATCATCATTGAACGGCCAATTGCTGCTGTTGCACCTAGGTAGCGTAGCACTTTTTTACCCATGGGATCATCTGTAAGCTCCTGCATTAGAGGAACATCAGGCATCCCAGCATCGCGTTCCAAGCCAGTTTGGATGAGGATATTCATAGCTCCATCACCTAGATCACCTGGGTCGGATACAAACGAAGCATAGTTTTGTGAGTACATATCTGCTTCACCACGAAGTGACGCCATCACTGTCGCTTGTGATCCCTTATATCCAGCAATCAACTTCAAGTTGAGCCCAGCAATATTCTTTAGGGCTGCTGCTTGTTGCGCTGCTCTAGCATTTTTTCCAGTGCAGGCTACAACGAGCTCTTGCCCACGCATTTCTTCAACAGTTTTTGCTTTGTCAGCACGCACGGCAAACCCTACATTTGCGGTTGAAAAACGGCCAATATACTGAAAGTTTTTTGCATCCCAGCTAGCAGCTTTAGGTCGCATATGCTGGATCTGTCCAAGCGTATCTGGGAACACGCCAAGCGCCAAACCATCTGGCTCAGTCTTGTTTAGGAAGAAGGCTGCACCCTTACGGCCACCTCCACCAGGTCTGTGCTGGACAATGATATTCGGGTTGCCAGGTATGTGCTTGCCCATAAACTCTGCAGCAAGTTGGGAATATAAATCATATGA
>CALFSV010000306.1 GCA_937916485.1 uncultured Paracoccaceae bacterium
GAGATGATCCTGGGCACCCAGATGGAGCGCCACATCGGCAAGCGTCTGGGCATCCCCTGCGCTGTCATTTCGGCCCCCGTCCATGTTCAGGACTTTCCGGCCCGCTACTCGCCCGTAATGGGCTTTGAAGGGGCGAATGTCCTTTTTGATACGCTCGTCCATCCTTTGGTCATGGGCCTGGAAGAACACCTTCTGACCATGTTCCGCGAAGATTTTGAATTCCACGACGAGGCCGGAGCCAGCCACCACGGTGGCCATGCGACCCGCCGGATCGCCGAACCTGATCAAGAGGTCGCTGCCCGGCAGCCAGCGCAGGATAATGCGCCGCTCGATTTGAGTATTTCGGACGAAGCGAAGGAGGAGCCAGCCTCGGGGTCCGACGTTCTGGTCTGGTTGGCGGATGCCGAGCGCGAGTTGAAGAAAATACCGTTCTTTGTCCGTGGCAAGGCCCGTCGCAATACGGAAAGCTATGCCGCCGAGAAGGGCTTGCAGAAAATTTCAATTGAGACCCTTTATGAGGCCAAGGCCCACTATGCGCGATGATTTCGTTCATATGACGGGTCCTGAACCCTATCGTTTCGTGATCATCACGCTGGACAGCCATGCTGCCGGGCCAGCAATGCGGATGGCGCCGCGTCTGACCGCCGATTTCCCCGGTCTCGAGGTATCCATCTTTGCCGCCGGCGAGTGGGGCGAGAACCCAGTCGCCCTGGCCGAGGCCCAGGAAGCTGTGGCACAGGCCGACATCGTCGTGACCTGCCTTATCTTTCTGGAAGAGCATCTGAACGCGATTGTTCCTGCCCTTACCGCCCGTCGCGATCACTGTGACGCAATGGTGGGACTGGTTGCCGATACCTCGGTGGTCAAGCTGACCCGCATGGGCGATCTGGACATGTCCAAGCCCCAGTCGGGCGCGATGAAGATCCTCAAGTCGCTACGTGGATCCTCCAAGCCGTCTGCCTCGTCCGGATCCAAGCAGATGAAGACCCTGCGTCGCCTGCCCAAGATCCTTCGCCTGATCCCCGGCAAGGCACAGGATCTGCGCGCCTGGTTCCTGTCGATGCAGTATTGGCTGGGTGGCTCGGACGAAAATATCGAGCAGATGATCCGTTTCATCCTATCCCGCTATTCCAGCCGGACCGAATGGAAAGGCACGGCGTCGGCCGCTCCGATCGAATATCCCGAAGTGGGTGTCTATCATCCTTCGCTACCGGGCCATCACATCGCGACAGATGACAGCCTGTTGCCCCGGCCCGTGAACCCGGTGGGCACAGTTGGCCTTCTGATGCTTCGTTCCTACATCCTGTCAGGTGACACGGCCCATTATGACGCTGTCATCCGGTCCTTCGAAGAGGCTGGTCTGCGTGTCATTCCCGCCTTTGCAGGTGGTCTGAACGGTCAACCGGCGATCGAGTCACATTTCGAGGGCAAGATCGACGCCATGGTTTCGCTGACCGGCTTTTCGCTGATTGGCGGCCCCGCCTACAACGACAGCGAGGCTGCTGTGGCGCTGCTTAAGCGTCTGGACGTTCCCTATATTGCCGCCCAGCCGCTGGAGTTCCAGACACTGGGCCAGTGGGCCGAGAGCCCCCAGGGCCTTGGTCCGATCGAGACGACGATGCTTGTCGCCCTGCCCGAGATCGATGGCGCCACGAACCCAACGGTCTTTGCCGGTCGCCACGGGGCTGAGGGCTGCCACGGGTGTTCGCAGGGCTGTTCGGGTCAGTCCGATTGCAAGGCCATGGCCCCCTGTCATGAGCGGATCGCCAGTCTGACCGAAAAGACGGTCCGCATGACCCGCCTGTATCGCAAGCGGAATGCCGACAAGAAGGTCGGCATCGTCCTGTTTGGATTTCCGCCGAACGCAGGTGCCGTTGGCACGGCCGCATACCTGAGCGTGTTTGAGAGCCTTTTCAACACGTTGACCCGGATGAAGTCTGATGGATATCAGGTTGAAGTTCCCGATAACGTTGATGAGTTGCGCAAGGCAATCCTCGAAGGCAATGCCCGCCAGTATGGTCAGGAGGCCAATGTTGCCGCCGTCGTCGATGCCGAGACCATCGTTCGCAATACACCGCCGCTAAAGGCCATCGAGGCGGTCTGGGGCCCGGCCCCGGGCAAGATCCAGTCTGATGGCCGGGGCGTATTTGTCCTGGGCCATCACTTTGGCAATGTCTTTGTCGGGGTCCAACCGACCTTTGGCTACGAAGGCGACCCGATGCGCCTGCTGTTCGAGCGCGGTTTTGCCCCAACCCACGCCTTTACCCAGTTCTATCTGTGGCTTCGCAACACCTTTGAGGCCGATGTCATCCTGCACTTTGGCATGCATGGGGCCCTTGAATTCATGCCGGGCAAGCAAAACGGACTTGGTGCCCGCGACTGGCCCGATCGCCTGATCGGCGAGATGCCCAATGTCTACCTTTACGCCGCCAACAACCCGTCCGAGGCGAGCCTTGCCAAGCGTCGTTCTGGCGCTGTGACGGTGACCCACCTGACGCCGCCGCTGGCCTCGGCCGGACTTTACAAGGGTCTGAGCGAGTTGAAGGACAGCCTGTCCCGCTGGCGGCGGATGGAGCCTGCCGACAGGGCCCGCATCGAGTTGGAGCAATTGATCCGCGATCAGGCCCAGGCGGTTGATCTGAATGCCGCCGACCTCGAAAAGCTTTGGCTCAAGGTACAAGAGACCGAAGGGGCGCTGATCCCCGAGGGCCTGCACATCGTTGGCCGTCCGATGTCCGAAGCGGCCCGCGCCGACATGCTGGCCCTGATGCCGGAGGATGACCCGGCCAAGCTGAAGTCTGCTGCCGCCCTGCTGGCCGAAGATCACGAACTGCCCGCCCTGATGCGTGCCTTGTCCGCCCGCTACATCGCCCCGGTGCCGGGTGGTGATCTGATCCGGTCGCCGCAGATCCTGCCGACCGGGCGCAACATCCACGCCTTTGACCCGTTCCGTATGCCAACGGCCTTTGCCCTGGCCGATGGTGCCCGTCAGGCCAAGCTTTTGATCGAGACCCATGCCAGCCTGCCCCGCAGCGTGGCGTTGGTTCTTTGGGGGTCCGACAATATCAAGTCAGATGGCGCCCCCATTGCACAGGCCCTTGCCCTGATGGGGGCCGTCCCTCGATTTGATGCCCATGGTCGCCTGTCCGGTGCTGACCTGATCCCCCTGTCCAAGTTGGGTCGTCCCCGGGTCGATGTTGTGATGACCCTGTCAGGCATCTTCCGCGATCTTCTGCCCTTGCAGACCCGGATGCTGGCAGAGGCTGCCCTGAAATGCGCCGTGGCGGATGAGCCGCTCGACCAGAACTTTGTTCGGGCCCATGCCTTGGCCTATGCCGCCGAATCCGGTTGCGACATGGAAACGGCGGCCCTGCGCGTCTTTTCCAATGCCGAAGGTGCCTATGGATCCAACGTCAACAGCCTGGTCGACAGCTCGGCTTTTGGCGATGAGGACGAGTTGGCCGATGCCTACCAGGCCCGCAAGAGCTTTGCCTACGGTGTCAACGGCAAGGCGGCGGCGAATCCGGAGCTTCTCAGGCAGACGCTCAAGGATGTGGACCTGGCCTATCAGAACCTGGAATCGGTCGAGTTGGGTGTGACCACGGTCGACCACTACTTTGATACGCTGGGCGGGATTGCCCGGGCGGTGAAGCGCGCCAAGGGCGGCGTTTCGGCCCCGGTCTATATCGGGGACCAGACCCGCGGCACCGACAAGGTGCGCACCCTGCAAGAGCAGGTGGCCCTTGAGACCCGGTCGCGCAGTCTGAACCCGAAGTTTTACGAGGGCCTGCTGAAGCACGGTCATGAAGGTGTGCGTCAGATCGAGGCCCAGATCACAAACACGATGGGCTGGTCCGCCACCACTGGCGAGGTTGAGCCCTGGGTGTATCAGCGCCTGTCCGAGACCTTTGTCCTCGACGAGACAATGCGCGAGCGCCTGGCGGCCCTGAACCCGCAGGCGTCCATGCGTATGGCCAATCGCCTCCTGGAAGCATCGGACCGGGCCTACTGGACCCCCGATGCAGAGACATTGGCGGCGCTGCAGAACGCGGCGGATGCCATTGAGGACCGGATGGAAGGAATTGCTGCGGAATGACCAAGGCCTGCGACAACTTTCACCTGTGGACTGGGGCTCTGCCCCAGACCCCGGGATATTTGAAATCCAAAGAAGCAGGTGAAGTTCCTGCAATTGAAAGGAGGCTCTCATGAGCCCCAGAGATGAGATTCCGAACCTCAAGGGTATGGACGGCGAAGGCTCTGTTCAGGTCCATCAGGACGATTCGATGAAGATCGAGGGGGCCAAGGTGTTTTCGGTCTATGGCAAGGGAGGCATCGGCAAATCGACGACCTCCTCGAACCTGTCTGCCGCCTTTTCGATGCTGGGCAAGCGGGTCCTGCAGATCGGTTGCGATCCAAAGCATGACAGCACTTTCACCCTGACGGGCACACTCGTTCCGACGGTGATCGATATCCTGAAGGAGGTGGATTTCCATTCCGAAGAGCTCCGCCCTGAGGACTTTGTCTTTGACGGTTTCAACGGTGTGAAATGCGTGGAGGCCGGTGGCCCGCCTGCCGGAACCGGTTGCGGTGGGTATGTTGTGGGCCAGACGGTCAAGCTCCTCAAGCAGCATCACATGCTGGAAGAGACTGACGTCGTGATCTTTGACGTGTTGGGTGATGTTGTCTGCGGAGGCTTTGCCGCCCCTTTGCAGCATGCTGACCGGGCGCTGATCGTGACGGCAAACGACTTTGACAGCATCTACGCCATGAACCGCATCATCGCAGCGGTGCAGGCCAAGTCGGCCAATTACAAGGTCCGCCTTGCCGGCTGCGTTGCCAACCGGTCGAAGGATACCGACGAGGTGGACCGCTACTGCCAAACTGTTGGTTTTAACCGTATCGCGCATATGCCGGACCTCGACGCGATCCGTCGGTCGCGCCTCAAGAAGAAGACCCTGTTCGAAATGCCCGACGACGAAGAGGTGGTGCAGGTCCGCAAGGAATACATCCGCCTGGCCGAGACCCTCTGGAACGGGACAGAGCCATTGGCCCCGGCCCCCCTGCCGGATCGCGAGATCTTTGAACTTCTGGGATTTGACTGATCCATGTCCGCCTATGACACCACACTCAGCCGGGTCGAGCACTATTTCGACCGCACGGCGACCACTGTCTGGGAGCGTCTGACCTCGGACGCGCCTGTTTCAGGGGTCCGTGCCACTGTTCGCGCGGGCCGTGACCGGATGCGCAACGTGATGTTGTCACAGCTGCCTGCCGATCTGACCGGACTGCGTATCCTGGATGCTGGTTGCGGCACCGGGGCTATGGCGGTTGAGCTTGCTGCCCGTGGTGCCGATGTACTGGCTGTCGATATCTCGCCAGCACTGGTGGAGATCGCCCGGAAGCGGATGCCAGAGGGTCTGCCAGGCACCATCGATTGGCGTTCGGGCGACATGACCGATCCTGCGCTGGGGTCTTTCGACCATGCCTTGGCGATGGATTCGATGATCTACTACACCGCAAAGGATCTGGCCCAGATCATGAGCCGGATGGCGCCGCGTCTGTCGGGCAAGTTTGTCTTTACCCTGGCCCCGCGCACCCCCCTGCTGATGGGGATGTTCCGGGTGGGCAAGCTGTTTCCCCGTAAAGACCGCTCACCCACCATGATCCCGCACAACCCACGCGATGTGGATCGCGCGTTTCGCGCGGCCGGTCTGGACGGAAACCTGACTCAAATCGAGCGGGTGACTTCGGGGTTCTACATCTCGAATGCACTCGTTCTTGAGGGAGATTTGTCGTGATCGTCGGCAAGGACTTTATCAAGAACCTGACCGCCAAGGCATTGCCCTTTGCGGACGCCGCCAGCGAAGGTTTGCCGCTGAGGCAGCTTTTGCGGTTGGCCCTGTTCCAGATCAGCGTCGGCATGGCAGGTGTCATGCTGCTTGGCACGTTGAACCGGGTCATGATCGTTGAGTTGTCGGTTTCGGCCAGCATCGTGGCGGGGATGATCGCAATTCCGGTTCTAATCGCACCGTTTCGGGCGATCCTTGGGTTCCAGTCGGATAATTACAGATCAGCCATCGGATGGAAGCGGGTGCCCTATCTGTGGTTCGGCACCATGTGGCAGTTTGGCGGTCTGGCCATCATGCCGATGGCCCTTTTGGTTCTTGCGGGCGACAGCGCCATCGAGGCCAGCGAATTCGGCCAGCTGGCCGCGGCTGTTGCATTCCTTCTGACTGGTCTGGGCATGCATATGACCCAGACGGCCGGTCTTGCTCTGGCCGCTGACAGGGCGTCGGAAGAGACGCGGACCAAGGTCGTGTCCCTGCTTTACGTCATGTATCTGCTGGGGATCGCCTTTTCGGCCCTGATCATCGGGACGCTGCTGTCCAACTACTCGGCGCTGCGCCTTGTGCAAGTGGTGCAGGGTGCAGCTGTTGTGACCCTATTGCTGAACGTGATTGCCCTGTGGAAGCAGGAAAAGGTTTCGCCAATGACCAAGGCAGAGCGGTCCGCCCCGCGGCCGATCTTTTTTACCGCCTGGGCTGACTTCTCGCGCGAGAATGACGTCGTGCGCCTGGTCATCGTGGTGTTTCTTGGAACTCTGGCCTTCAACATGCAGGACGTTCTGCTGGAGCCTTATGGTGGCGAGATCCTTGGTCTTTCCGTTTCCGCCACGACGCTATTGACCGCGATGTGGGCAAGTGGCGCGCTTGTCGGTCTTGGCTTTGCAGCGCGCTGGCTGTCGCAGGGATATGACCCTTACCGGCTATGCGGGCGCGGCCTTCTGTTCGGTATCATCGCGTTTACCGCCGTTATCTTTTCCGCCCCCCTTGGGTCGCCAGTCATGTTCTTTGCCGGGGCTGGCCTCATCGGTCTGGGGAGCGGACTTTTTGCCGTTTGTACCTTGACCGCCGCAATGACCGTTCCGGTCACCGGCGCGGCGGGTCGCGGCCTTGCTCTTGGCGTCTGGGGGGCTGCACAGGCCACCGGCGCGGGCATTTCGATCTTCATCGGGGGCACCGTTCGTGACCTCGTAAACCATGTCGCCGGGAACGGCATGCTCGGAGAGGCGCTCGCCACGCCTGCCACTGGTTACTCGGTCGTCTATACGGCCGAGATTGGCCTTCTCTTCATCACCCTTATCGCCCTTGGACCGCTTGTGCGGACCCAGGCCATTACGTCGGGGACCCCGGTCAAGCTACAGCTTGCCGAGTTCCCGACCTGACCAACGGAGGATCACAACAATGGTCGGCACCACATTCTTTGGCAATTTTGACCTGGCGAGCGCAGCAATCTGGATGTTCTGGATATTTTTCGCTGGCCTCGTCTACTACCTGCAAACCGAAAACATGCGCGAGGGTTATCCGCTTGTCGATGATGACGGCGCCCCGGCTCCGAACCAGGGGCCGTTTCCTGTCCCTTCGGACAAGACGTTCAGCCTGCCCCACGGTCGCGGCGACCTGACGGTTCCTTCTGGCCAGCGCGGCGATCGCGCCGATCTTGCACTTTCCCGGACGTCGAAGGCGGCAGGTTCGCCCTATGTCCCCACTGGCGACCCGATGGTGGATGGTGTGGGTCCTGCATCATGGGCGCCGCGCCGCGATGTGCCCGAGCTTGATGGCCACGGCCATGTCAAGATCCGGCCAATGGCCAGCTTGGCGGATTTCAAGGTGTCTGCCGGTCGTGACCCGCGCGGAAAGGCCGTCGTCGGTGGCGATGGTGAGGTTGTCGGACGCGTCATCGACCTTTGGGTCGACGTTCCCGAAAGCATGGTGCGTTTCCTGCAGGTAGACCTCAACCCCGAAGGCAGCGGGCAGACCCGCCTGATGCCGATGAACATGTGCCGCATCAAATCTGACCGCGTCACCGTTCGTTCGCTGTTTGCCCACAACTTCCCGGGCATTCCTGTGACCAAGGCAGCGGACGAAGTCACTCTGCTGGAAGAAGAAAAGATCATGGCCTGGTTTGCTGGCGGTACGCTTTACGCCTCGCCGGAACGGCTTGGTCCGCAACTCTGATATCGACTGGCGTCTCCGGTCTAGCCAGCCGGGGACGCTCTCGACGCTGCAAACGGAAAAAGGGAACAACAAGATGAGCGACGACGATTTCAACTTTGAGCCAATTCGCGGTTTGCCTGAGCGTCTGCCGGAAGGCGAACACATCCTTTGGCAAGGAAGCCCGGCCCCCGCTCGTTTGGCGCGTGAAGCGCTGGGTTTGCGCTGGATCGCTGGCTATGCCGCCCTGATGGCGGTGTGGCGGGTTGGGGTTTCCTCGGCCGACTATCCAATCGGCGTTGCCCTTAGCCATGCAATTCCATTCGTCGTCATTGGGGCCGTGGCCTGTGCCATCATCTACGGCGTCGCCTACGTGCAGGCCCGCTCGACCGTATATACTCTGACGAACAAGAGGGTTGCGATGCGGATCGGGGCTGCCCTGACCATGACCCTGAACCTGCCTTACACATGGATCGGGACCGCTGATCTGACCAAGCGGCGCGACGGCACGGGCACTATTGCCTTTGAACTGATCGGCGACACCCGCCTGTCCTACCTGATGACCTGGCCGCATGTCCGCCCCTGGCGGATGGCCAAGACCCAGCCCGCACTGCGGTGTATTCCCCATGTCGCCAAAGTCGCTGCGATTTTCGCGGAGGCGGCCGAAACCCGTGTCGCCGAACCAAAGGTCGAGCGTGTTCATGGCAATGCTGATGGCAGCACCGCGGTCGCCGCCGAATAGGAGTTTTCGCCATGCCAACCTTTGATCAAGGCATCCCGATGAAGCATAAGCCGACCCAGATGGTGCCGCGCGGCCTGGTCTGGGGAATGTTCGCGCTGATGCTCGGATCGCTCGCTCTGGTCTCTTACGCAAAGATCACCGGTCAGGAAAAGATCGGGGTCTTGTACCAGGCCCCGATAGAGATGGAGCGGAGCATCGTCCTGTCCGGGGATCGCAACGGGGCCTACTCCGTTCTAGATCTTGATGGAACGGTCATCGCCGCATCGTCAGACGATCTTGCCGGTTTCATCGGGATCGTCGGACTCGTTGTGAAGCGCGAGCGGTTCACGCAGGGCGTGCCGAATGATGCGCCCGTGCGGATTGCCCGCCGGGTCGACGGTCATATCGCCATCATCGATGATACAACCGACATGACTATAGACCTGGTCGGCTATGGCGCCGACAATGTGGCAGCCTTCGCCAACTTGCTGAACTGAACGAAAACGAACTGCGCCGGACTAGCCATCCGTTCGCATCTGACAAAAGGGAACGAAAGAATGGGATTGATCCTGAGAGAGAAAGAAACAGCCCCCTGCACGGTGACGATCAGTCACCGATTTGAGGAGCTGTCCGCGCATGTCCGTTTTGACAACGGCGCTGTCATCCACCCTGGAGACACGGTCGAAGTCCAAGGGCCCGAGATCATGGCGCCCTATGGCGAGATCGTCGAGGAAAAGCGCCTGGCGACGATCACCCGTGCCAGCAAGCTTGAGCGTCTTTGGACCCGGTCAACCGGAGACTTTGAATTCATGGAGCTCTGCGAGTTTTCCTTTTCCAACGAGGTGATGTCATGAACGCCCACAGCCGCGATAACGAAGCTCTTCATTCCTCGACCGCCGCGACTGCCGAAGAGGCTATCGCCCTGCAGGAGGCTTTGCCGCCCCTGACCAACGAGGACGCAACCGCCGTCGCCATGCAGAACACCCTGCTGACGCCGCGCTTCTATACTACCGATTTCGACGAGATGGACGCCATTGACGTCACCCCCGTCCGCAAGGAATGGGATGTGCTGATCGGCCAGATGAAGGCCGACCCCAACAAGGGTCACTTCAAGAAGAATGCTGATTGGGACGCTGTCGATTGGGACGGGATGGAGCCCAAGCTGAAGGCCGAGTTCATCGATTTCCTGATCTCATCCTGCACGGCAGAGTTTTCGGGCTGCGTGCTTTACAAGGAGATGAAGCGGCGTGGATCGAATGAGGACATTACGACCCTGTTCCAGCTGATGGCCCGTGACGAAGCCCGCCATGCGGGCTTTATCAACGACGCGCTGCGCGAGGCCGGAATTGCCGTCAACCTCGGCTTCCTGACCCAGGCCAAGAAGTACACCTACTTCCGTCCCAAGTTCATCTACTACGCGACCTACCTGTCCGAGAAGATCGGCTACGCCCGCTACATTACCATTTACCGTCACCTCGAAGCCAACCCCGAGATGCGGTTCCATCCGATCTTCAAATGGTTCCGCGAATGGTGCAACGATGAGTTCAGCCATGGCGAGGCCTTTGCCCTTCTGATGAAGACAGACCCCAAGCTGACCCAAAGCTTTGTGAACAAGCTGTGGATCAAGTTCTTTCTCACGGCCGTCTTTTCGACCATGTGGGTCCGCGATCATCAGCGTCCGGCGTTTCATAAGGCGCTGGGCGTCGATCCCAAGTGGTACGGTCAGGAAGTGTTCCGCAAAACATCGGAGATTTCCCGTCAGGTGTTCCCGATCACCCTCGACATCGACAGTCCCCGTTGGGTGCGCAACCTCAACCGGATGGAAGTGGCAAATATCGCGATTGCCAAGGGCCGCAAGGCCGGTGGTCTGGGTGGCTGGCTGACCCGGATGGGTGGCACGGTTCGGGCCGGACTGGCCTTCGTGTCGCTTTTGACGATCCCGGCTGTTTCCAACGAGGTCCCGCAAAACCCACGACTGGAGCCTGCCTATTGAACCGACTGTGGCTGGGGGGCTCTGCCCCCCGGCTTCGCCTCCCCCCGGGATATTTTTGATCCAAAGAAGGACCTGTGACTGCCCATGTTGGAAACCCTGCTTCCAGTAATTGCCGCGATCTTTGTCTGGTGGTTTGCCACCGGCGCGATCCTGCTGGCCGTTCGCTGGGCCGATAGGCAGGGTGGAGGGGCGCATGGGACGGTGCTTTTTGCGGCGGTCCCCATGCTCGCGCTTGGGACTGCGGGCGTGATCGCCTCTGTTTCAAGCGAGACGGTCGCGGGTGTCTATGCCGGCTTCCTTGGGGCGTTGGCCATATGGGGGTGGATCGAGATGGCCTTTCTGACAGGCATCGTCGCTGGCCCTGAGCGCCGCGATTGTCCTGCGGGCCTGACGGGCGCTGCCCGGTTTGAACGGGCGTGGAACACTGTTGCACATCACGAAATCGCCCTGGCCCTGGGTCTCTTGGCGATTGTCGTGGCCACATCGGGACAGCCGAACCGTGTTGCCTTGTGGACCTATCTGATCCTGTTCTGCGCCCGGATATCGGCGAAACTGAACCTGTTCTTTGGCGTGCCGCGGATCAACATGGAGTTCATTCCGGCCAAGTTGATCCATCTCAAGAGTTACTTCCGGCGCGGTTCTGTGACGATCGCCTTTCCGGCGGCTATCACTGCACTGAGCTTTGCCCTTGCCTGCTTTATCGAACGCCTTATTGCCGCCGATTCAGTGCTTAAAGAAGCTGAATTCACCCTGCTGGCAGCGCTTGCTGCCCTCGCTCTCCTTGAGCACTGGCTGATGGTTGTCCCGCTGCCAGATGCAAAGCTTTGGCGCTGGATGTTGCCCGAGCCCAAGACCCATCCCGAAGAAGAAAGACAGACCCATGGACTTTGACGCGCTTTTCAATGCCCAACTCGATACCCTGAAAGATGACGGAAACTACCGTTACTTTGCCGAGTTGGAACGCCGTTGTGGCAAGTTTCCCAAGGCCGCAAATCACGGCGAGGAAGGCGTGCGCGACGTTACCGTCTGGTGTTCCAACGACTATCTGGGCATGGGCCAGCATCCCAAGGTCATCGCGGCGATGTGCGAGGCTGTTGAGCGTACTGGAACCGGGGCAGGCGGCACCCGCAACATTTCGGGTACCAACCACGACCACCTGCTTCTGGAACGGGAACTGGCCGACCTCCACGGCAAGGAAGCGGCTTTGTTGTTTACCAGCGGCTATGTGTCCAACTGGGCCGCCCTGTCGACCCTGGGATCGCGACTGAAGGATTGCGTCATTCTGTCTGACGCGGGCAACCATGCATCAATGATCGAAGGCATCCGACATTCCCGGGCGACCAAGCTGATCTGGAAGCACAACGATGTCGCCGATCTTGAGGCCAAGCTGGCCGCCTTGCCGGCCGATGTCCCCAAGATCGTCGCGTTCGAGTCTGTCTACTCGATGGACGGCGACGTTGCCCCAATCAAGGCGATCGTCGAAGTGGCAGAAAAATACGGTGCCATGACCTACCTGGACGAGGTTCACGCTGTGGGCATGTATGGCCCGAGAGGTGGCGGGGTGTCCGAGCGGGATGGCGTCGCCGACCGCATCACTTTGATCGAAGGCACGCTTGGCAAGGCTTTCGGGGTTGTTGGGGGCTACATCACCGGGTCGCACGCCTTGTGCGATTTCATCCGGTCGTTCGCGAGCGGTTTCATCTTTACGACGGCTTTGCCACCGGCTGTGGCCGCTGCGGCGCGTGTGTCTATCGCCCACCTCAAGCAAAGCGAACTTGAGCGGGCGGGTCAGCGCCGCCAGGTGGCCCGGTTGCGCAAGGCCCTGGATGCCGCGGGCATTCCCCACATGCGTAACGGCAGCCACATCGTCCCTGTCCTGATCGGTGATCCGAACAAGACCCGGATGCTTGCAGACTACCTGATGCGCGAGTGGGACATCTACGTGCAGCCGATCAACTACCCGACCGTTCCCAAGGGGACAGAGCGCCTGCGCTTTACGCCTTCGCCCTTGCACACCGATGAGGACATCGACTATCTCATATCCGCGCTTAGCGCCTTGTGGCACCAATGCGCCCTTGCCCATGCGGTGGCTTGACCTTCACGAAAGCGGGACTCCTAGAATTCCTCTGGACCACTGGTCAGGATAAGCTATCTTGAACACCGACTGGGGCACCATGAAACCAAGGGAGACTTCTATGAGACATCTGACACTGGCCGCCGTCATGGCGCTGTTGTCCGCGCCCGCTTTTGCAGCTGGCCACGCCTCTGGCGATGCAGCTGCTGGCGAAGAGCAGTTCAACCGTCAGTGCGTTGCATGCCACGTCATCGTTGATGATGCAGGCGAAACGCTTGCCGGTCGCAATGCGCGCACAGGCCCGAACCTCTACAATATGACCGCACGCGGTATCGGGATGTACCCCGATTTTGCCTACGGCGACTCGCTCGTTGAGCTGGGTGCATCCGGCGAAATGTGGACGGAAGAGAACTTTGTCGGCTACGTGCAGGATCCGACTGGCTGGCTGCGTGAAAAGCTCGACAATCGTCGTGCGCGCGGCAAGATGGCCTATCAGGTTCGCGCTGAAGAGGACGCGATCAATCTTTACGCCTACCTGGCGACGTTCTCGGCCGAGTAACGCGCCGAAAATACGAACAAGAAGGCCGCCGGGGCGTACCCGGCGGTCTTTTTCGTTCGGGCAGGTCGATCCGAAGCGTTCAGGCCGCCCGCAGTGGCACGCCCAGTACGTCCCTTGCCTGGCTCCAGGTTGCGATGGGACGTTCGTACTTCTCGCATAGGTCTACAGCCCGTTGGACAAGCGCGGCATTCGACGGGGCCAAAGTGTTCCTGTCGATCCGCATGTTGTCTTCAAGTCCGGTTCTCGTGTGGCCCCCGGCAGCAATCGCCCATTCATTCACCACAATCTGGCCTGGACCAACCCCGGCGGCACACCAGTTGGCATCGGGTGCCAGCCGCGCCATCGTCTTGACGTAGTAGTCGAACACGTCGCGATCGACTGGCATTGCGTTCTTCACCCCCATGACAAATTGCACATAAAGTGGGGCTGGCAGGCGACCGTCCGCCTTCATCTTGACCGCCTGGTGGATGTGGGACAGGTCAAAGGCTTCGATCTCGGGGACGACGCCGTAGGTGGCCATCTCGCTGGCGAGCCAGTCGACCAGGTCGGGAGAGTTTTCGTAGACGCGGGTCGGGAAGTTGTTCGACCCGACCGAGAGCGAGGCCATGTCGGGACGGAGCGACAGCATTCCCCCCCTCTCAAGCCCTGCGCCGGACCGTCCACCGGTCGAAAGCTGCACGATCATGCCGGGGCAATGGGTTTCGATCCCCTCTTTCAGCCGGGCGAAACGCTCGGGATCTGACGTCGGTTTGCCCTCGTCATCCCGGACGTGGCAATGGGCGATGGCTGCGCCCGCCTCAAAGGCCTCGTGCGTACTTTCGATCTGTTCGGCAACCGTGATGGGAACCGCCGGATTGTTCGCCTTTGTCGGGACAGAGCCGGTGATGGCCACACAGATGATGCAGGGATTGGTCATGCTATTGCTTTCAGATGTCCGTGAATTCATTTGGGGTCAGTGCGCATGCGCAGAAGCCTGATCGACAGTGCTGCATTTGTCATCCTCTCCCCCCCTTTTTTTGGGCCTGCGCCGTTGGCGCAGGGCCGATGACCGGCAGCTTGTACCGTCCAGCCGGGGCATGGCAAGCCCCGGTCAGCGGCGTCGGATAAGGTGGAAGACCGGTGCCGCCAACAAGATTACGGCTGTGATCCGAATGATGTGGGCCGTCGTGACGTATGCAATGTCCTGTCCCATGGCAAATGCCAGAAGGCTCATTTCCGTAAGTCCGCCGGGGGAGTATGCGAGGAAGGTCTGGCTGGTTGACGTGCCTGTCGCGGCCGTCACCGCATAGGCAAAGGCGATGGCGACACCGATCATCAGGAGCGACGACACGGTTGCAAGCCCGATGTCCCGGCCGACCTCGCGGGGAGTTGCCCCCAGAAAGCGACATCCAATCACTGTGCCCACGACGATCTGTGCGATGATGACGAGGACGGATGGGGGCGATACAGTGACGATGCCTGTCACATGGGACAACCCGCTCAGGAGCATCGGCCCAAGGATCTGAGGTGCCGGCAAGCGGACAAGCGCGCCAAGCGGGGCGCCGACAATCGCGCATCCTGCCAATATGAACCAGTCCAGCGGGGCAAGGGCACCGATCGACGTCCAGTTGCCGCTCTGCGCCCCACTGGCCTTTACGCCCAACACAAAGCCGTAGAACAGTACGACGAACAGGACGACGACAAAGATGCGGCTGGCATGGGCCAAGGCGATCCGCTTTTCCTGCCCGCCTGCCGCCCCTCCAAGGATCAGCATGTCATTGAGGCCACCGGGCATCGCGCAGAAATAGGCGGTCACCTGATCATAGCCTCCCACCCTTCGATAAAAGGTATAGGACAACCCGGCCGAGAGGATCAGGAACGGGATCAGCATCACCATTGCTGGCCACCAGGACACAGCGTCCTGAAGCATTTGGGCCGTCATACCGGATCCAAGAAGGACGCCGATGACCGGAATGACGAAAGGGCGCAACCAGTCAGGCCCCTGCACCGGGGCATTGGACATCGACGCAATGGTGGTGCCCAACATAGGTCCCAGCATCCAGGGCAAGGGCAGCCCGATCCTGTAGGCAAGAAGGCCCGACATCGCCCCCAGCATCAGCGCGAGGAGTTGCTTCAAGACGAGGCTCTTGCTGCGTGTCACTCCTGCCGGACCCCCAGGTAGGGAAGCCCGCGAGCCCGCGCGAGGGCCATCTGGCGTTGTCGCTCGCGGAACCCTTCCTTGGCCGCATCAGTCGTCTGGTCGATGCAATTGTGGCAGGATACGCCATCTTCATATTCGGGCCGGTCCTTATCTGCCGGCAGCAAGGGCAGTCGGCAGGCGTGGCACAGGATATGGGGACCCTCTTCCAGCCCGTGGCCAACCGACACCCGGGCGTCAAACACAAAGCATTCGCCTTCCCAGAGGCTTTGCTCCTTTGGCACCTCCTCGAGATATTTCAGGATGCCGCCTTTGAGATGGTAGACGTCCTCAACCCCTTGCTGAATGAGGAAGTTCGTCGACTTTTCACACCGGATGCCACCGGTGCAGAACATGGCGATCCGCCTGCCCTCAAACCGGTCCCGGTTCTCGGCCCACCATGCAGGAAATTCGCCAAAGCTGTCGGTTTGCGGGTCGATCGCCCCCTGAAAGGTGCCAATACCGACCTCGTATCCATTGCGGGTGTCGATCACGGCCACATTGGGGTCCGAAATGAGGGCATTCCAGTCCTGGGGGGCAACGTATCGGCCTGTGCCCGAGGCTGGGTCGACCGAGGGCTGACCCATTGTCACGATCTCGCGTTTGAGGCGAACTTTCATCCGGTGGAAGGGGGGGGTGTTTGCCGTGCTTTCCTTCCAGTCAAGATCCGCGCAGCCGGGCAGGGCACGGATATGGCCCAGCACCGTGTCGATACCCTCGCGCGATCCGGCGATTGTTCCATTGATCCCTTCGGGAGCCAGCAACAATGTGCCGGTCACACCCTGTTCACTACAGAGGGCCTGCAAAGGTCCGCGAAGGGCAGCAGGCTCGGCAAAGCGCGTAAAGCGGTAAAGAGCGGCGACGATATGCATACAATTGGCATACGACTGACAGGGCCCGGGCTGCAAGAGGCGTAAGGTGGGTCATGACCCACCTTACCAGTCTTTGGCTTCCGACTATTGCGCTGCCGCAATGGCAAGCCCGTGGGCAACGGCCGTGAAGGCAGCGGAATAGGTCAGCCTGGACTGGGGCATCTGCGCCTGAACCGCCTGAGAGACGGAGGTCAGCAGACTGGAGCCCCCGACAAGCACGATCCGTTCGACAGCCTCGGGCGGCACGTTTGCCATTTCCAGGGTTTCAGCTGCAGCCGCGCCGATCCTGTCGGCATCCTCGAATAGGGCCTTTGACAGGTCATGCCTGGACAGGCCCGGTGCCAACCCAGCCTCGACAAGCCCCAGGTCGATGACCCCTTGACCATCCTCGCCATTGGCCAGGATCTTGCCCCGCTCGACGGCAAAGGCAATGTCGTGACCCAGTTCGTTTTCAAGGACGCTGACCAGACGGTTGAACCGCACGGGCTCGACCGCCAGCTTTGCCATCCGCGCGACATCCCGCCGGGTTGGCGCGGTGTAAAGGAAGGGGATCTTTTCCCAGCTTGCCAGATCGTGAAACAGGGCGACGGGGGCGTCATGCACCTTCGGTCCGATCTCGGCCTTCAGACCGGTCCCCTTGCCGAGAAGCGGCATGACGTAGGTCAGGCTAAGGTGCCGGTCAAAGTCTGTCCCGCCCAGCCGGATGCCGTGGCTGGCAATCACCTCTGTCGCGCCTTCTGTCCGCCGGAACAGCGAAAAGTCCGAGGTACCGCCCCCGATGTCGACAATCAGCCCAAGCCCTCCACCGGCCTCAGCCGCGGCAAGGGCGGCGGCGGCCGGCTCGAACAGAAAGTCCACCTCGGTGAACCCGGCGGCATGGTAGCAGGTGGTCAGATCGGCAAGGGCGCGGGCGTCCCGCTCGGGATCGCGGCTGTGGAAGTGGACGGGCCGGCCTGACAGGACGCGGGGAAACGCCTGGCCACAGTCGGCTTCGGCCCTGGCCTTTACCTGTGACAGGAAGCGGATGATGACCTCGGACAGGGTCAGCCGTTCATTCAGGAACTGCCGCTTTTCGTGCAGGAGTGACGTCCCCAGAACGCTTTTCAGCGCCCGCATGAACCGCCCTTCGCGCCCCGAGACAAGGGCGGCAATCGCCGCCTCTCCCACCAATGTCTGGCGGCGGTGAAAGTCGAGGAATACCGCCGTGGGCATTGTATCGCCCTGCGCCTCAAGCGAAATGAAATGGGGGGTGCCGTCCCGCAGAACCGAGGCCGCCGTGTTGGACGTGCCGAAGTCTATGGCAAGCGTATCGGTGCGTGGCATGACAGTGACCTTCGGCAAAGGGAGGAGCAAGGTCGGGGGTGGTAGTCCCTACGGTAAGGTGGGTCAAGACCCACCTTACGCAACATCAGCATGGTGGGTTCCAACCCATCGCGCCATATGAGAAAACAGGCGCAACCGTCAAACGGAGGCCCACATGGCAAACGCTCTTCTTGTGATCGACATGCAAAACGACTTTTGTCCCGGCGGCGCGCTGGCCGTGGCCGAGGGGGACAGGATCGTCCCTGGGATCAACGCGCTCATGGCGACATCCGACATCGTCATCCTGACCCAGGACTGGCACCCGGCGGGGCATTCGTCCTTTGCCTCCTCTCATTCCGGGGCGGAACCGATGTCGCTGGTCCAGATGCCCTATGGGCCTCAAGTCCTCTGGCCGGACCATTGCATCCAAGGCTCCGTCGGGGCAGCTTTTCATCCTGACCTGGCCCAGGACCGCGCTGACCTTATCCTGCGCAAGGGCTACAACCCGGCCATCGACAGCTATTCGGCCTTCTTTGAGAATGACCATAGCACACCGACGGGGCTGGAAGGCTACTTGCACACCCGAGGGATCACCGGGCTGACGCTTGTCGGGCTGGCCACGGATTTCTGTGTCAACTATTCGGCCGTCGATGCCGCCCGGCTGGGGTTCAAGGTTGAGGTTCGGACGGAACTGTGCCGGGGCATCGACCTTGACGGATCGCTTGCCGCGTCGCTGGCCGGGATGGCAGAAGTCGGGGTCGACGTCCGCTAAAGGCACACCGCTAAAGGCACACTGGACAACTCTTTCGCCCATTGGTCTAACGGGCTGCCTGAACGGAGCACTGCCATGGTCGATATCGCCACCCGCGTCTGGAACCACAAGTGGAAGATCGACCCCATCGTGCGGTCGCTCATCGATACGGATTTCTACAAACTGCTGATGTGCCAGTCGGTGTTCCGCAACCGGCCTGACACCACTGTCACCTTCTCGCTGATCAACCGGACCAGCGCGATCCGGCTGGCCGACCTGGTGGACGAAGGGGAGCTGCGCGAACAGCTCGACCACATCCGGTCTTTGTCCCTGTCGCGGGGGGAAAGCACTTGGATGCGGGGGAACACCTTTTACGGCAAACGCCAGATGTTTACCCCCACCTTCATGGACTGGTTCGAAAACCTGCGTCTGCCGCCTTACCACTTGGAAAAGCGGGACGGGCAGTATGAGCTGACGTTCGAAGGGTCCTGGCCCGAGGTCATGCTGTGGGAGATCCCCGCCCTTGCCGTGCTGATGGAGCTGCGCGGGCGGGCGGTGCTCAAGGACATGGGCCGGTTCGAGCTTCAGGTGCTCTATGCCCGCGCCATGACCAAGCTGTGGGAAAAGGTTGAACAGCTGCGGCCCGTGGAAAACCTGCGGCTGGCCGACTTTGGCACAAGGCGGCGGCATTCCTACCTTTGGCAGGACTGGTGCGTGCAGGCGATGCTCGAAGGGTTGGGGGACAAGTTCGTTGGCACCTCCAACTGCCGGATCGCGATGCAGCGCGACATCGAGGCCATCGGGACCAACGCCCACGAGCTGCCCATGGTCTATTCCGCCCTGGCCGAGGATGACGCCGCCCTGGCCCGCGCCCCCTATGACGTGCTGGCCGACTGGCACGAAGAGCATGAGGGCAACCTGCGGATCATCCTGCCCGACACCTACGGGACCAAAGGCTTCCTCGACCGGGCGCCTGACTGGCTGGCGGGCTGGACGGGCATCCGGATCGACAGTGGCGACCCCGCCGAAGGGGCTGAGACGGCGATCCGCTGGTGGCAGGCCCGGGGCGAGGATCCGACGCAAAAGCTGGTGATCTTTTCCGACGGGCTGGACGTGGACAAGATCGTGGCACTGCAGGCGCAATTCGCCGGACGGGTGCGGGTGTCGTTTGGCTGGGGGACGATGCTGACCAACGACTTTACCGGGCTGGTCAAGGGGGACGCGCTGGCGCCGTTCAGCCTTGTCTGCAAGGCGGTGGCGGCCAACGGGCGGCCCACGGTCAAGCTATCGGACAACCCCCGCAAGGCGATGGGGCCGGAGGCCGAGATCGAGCGGTACAAGCGGGTGTTCGGGGTTGGGGAGCAGGTGGCGCGGGAGGTTGTGGTTTAGCGGCTCATCTAAAGTTAATTCTTCCGAGTCATTTTTGCCATATTGGCTATTTGCCGTTCGAGCACTATCTTGGGAGGCGAGGATAGGCTAGAAATGAACCAACCGAATGAGATCATCTGGGCTTTTACGGACGAGCAAGCGGCGCGTCTAACTGGGCTTTCGATCCAGCAACTGCGCAATTGGGATCGTTCCGGCTTTTTTGAACCGTCCTTTGCGGCAGATAATCGGCGGTCTCCATTCAGTCGAGTATATTCGTTCGCAGATCTTCTGTCTCTGAAGATACTAAAGAGACTTAGAATCGATCTAAAGTGCTCACTTCAGCATCTTCGTCAGGTAAAGCTGGAGCTTGAGGCACTTGGAGAAGTTGATTGGCATAACAAGATAATGGCTGTTCTGCAGAAGAAGGTTGTTTTTTATGATGATCAGAGTGGAGATTACTTTGAACCAGTTTCTAACCAAAAAGTCTTCAAAATTCCCCTCCACGTAGTCCAATCTGATATGAAGGCGGCAGTCTCGGATCTCTGGAAGAGATCTCCAGAAGATGTTGGAAGATTCGAAAAGCACCGTAGAATTGCACATAATTCTGAGGTAATGGGTGGAACCCGAATTCCGGTAAGATCGATTATCGATTTTATTGATGCAGGCTACTCAAATAGTGAGATCATAGAAGAGTTTCCGACTCTTAGGGTCAGGACTCATAACCAAAAGATGACGATTGCGGCGATGCAGATTGCCGA
>CALFSV010000307.1 GCA_937916485.1 uncultured Paracoccaceae bacterium
GGAACAGGGCCAGGAACAGGGCCGGGGCCACCAAGGCCCGGTGACCATAGACCAGCACCCGACGGTGCGGCGCATGCTTGAGGAGCAGCGGGGGCTGGCGCTGGGCGGACGGTTGATGTGCCTTGATGCCCTTGTCGCCCTTGAGACCGGGCAAGGACCGCTCGCGGATTTTCTGACGCCTGTTTGCAAGGTCTTTGGCTCGCAGGCCGGTATCCGGGCGGCGGACCTCGGCCTTCAGGTTCTGGGGGGCTACGGTTATCTGACTGAGTACCGGATGGAACAGATCTACCGCGACGCCCGGATCACCGCGATCTACGAAGGCACCAATGAGATCCACGCCCTTGCTCTGGCCGGGCGCGGGCTGGCGCAGCCGGGCGGGGCAGACGCCTTTGAGGCCTATCTTGCCAAAGGGCTAGACCCTGCAACGGTGGCCCGCTGGACCCGGTTGCGGCAGGCAGTGGGGGCTGCGGGCGATGTCGGTTTGCTGGCCGATGACTTCATGCAGGCCACGGCCCGGTTTGCATGGCTGTCGGCCCTGAACCGGCTGGACGGGGCGACGGCAACAAGCCTGACCAAAGAGACCCTCGCCCGGATCGCGTTTCACGAAGCCTGCATCGGGGCAAAGTTGCCCGAGGCCGGGGGGGCCGCTTGCCTTCAAGGGCCGGAGCCTACAGTGTCCGGATCGCCGGGATCGTGAGAAAGGCATTGCCCAATCGGTCTGATGCTGTCTGGACGGCATGACGCGGCTCTGGACCGCAGACCGCTGGCTGGCCGAAAAACGTTTGGATAGGGCGCCATGACTTCTTCTTCCGCACCACTCGCCATCGTCACCGGCGCCTCGTCCGGGGTCGGGCTGCATGCCACAAGTGCCCTGATCAAACGGGGCTGGCATGTCATCATGGCCTGCCGCGATCTGCCCAAGGCCGAGGCTGCCGCCCGCGCGCAGGACCTGCCGGAAGGCTCCTTTGAGATTGCCCATATCGACCTTGGCTCGCTTCAAAGTGTCCGGGACTTTCACGCGGCCTTCCGGGCGCGGGGGCGGGCGCTTGACGCTTTGGTCTGCAACGCAGCCGTTTACCTGCCGCTTCTGAAATCACCGGCCCGATCCCCCGAAGGCTATGAGATCAGCGTTGCCACGAATTACTTTGGTCACTTTCTGCTGGCCAACCTGATGCTCGAGGACCTGCAAAAGGCCAAGGCACCCCGGCTGATCACACTGGGCACCGTCACCGCCAATTCCGAAGAGTTCGGGGGCAAGGTGCCGATCCCGGCCCCCGCCGATCTGGGGGATTTTCAGGGGCTTGTGGCGGGGTTCAGGGACCCGGTCGCCATGATCGACGGCAAATCGTTCAAGGCAGGCAAGGCCTACAAGGACAGCAAGCTGTGCAGCATGATGATGAGCCGGGAATTGCACACCCGCCATCATGCGGCGACGGGTATCGTGTTCGGCACCCTTTACCCCGGGTGCGTTGCCGACACCCCCTTGTTCCGCAACGCCCCGCCAATGTTTCAAAAGATTTTCCCATGGTTTCAGAAGACCATCACCAAGGGCTACGTCTCGCAGCCCTTGTCGGGGGACCGGGTGGCGCAGGTCGTGGCTGACCCCGCCTTTGCGGCGTCAGGCGTGCATTGGAGCTGGGGCAACCGTCAGAAAGAAGGCCGCGAGGCCTTTTCCCAAGGGTTGTCGTCCAAGGCGACGGATGCCGAACGGTCCGCCCGGCTTTGGGACCTGACCCGCGGTCTGGTCGGTCTGTCGTAAGGCCTGTCTCAGGACATTTCGGGCGCGACTTCCTCCAGAACCCGGCGGGCGATCCGAAAGCACTCGACCCCCTGAGGGACGCCGCAATAGATGGCGATGACGTGGATGATGGCCCGGATCTCTTCCTTGCTGACGCCATTGGTGATGGCGCCTTTCAGGTGCAGCTCCCATTCGTGCATCTTGCCAAGGGCCCCGATCATCGACAGGTTCATCATCGACCGGGTCTTTGGGTCAATGACATCGTCGCCCCAGCCAAAGCCCCAGCACCAGGCTGTCATCGCCTCCTGAAACGGGCGGGTAAAGTCGTCGGCGGCGGCAAGGTTGCCCTCGACATAGGCCGCGCCAAGGGTGGCCTTGCGTTGTTCCAGTCCTTTGAGGAACAGGTCCTCGTCAAATGTGCTCATGGAGGAAGTCCCTGCAGTTGTTGGGTTGCGGCACCGCATGGCGGATACCTTTGAACTGTCCGTCGTCGAATGATTTGGAACAGGCGGCGTGATTTTGGTCTGGAGGGCT
>CALFSV010000308.1 GCA_937916485.1 uncultured Paracoccaceae bacterium
CTGGCGGAGTTCTCGTGTGAACAATATCAAAATGATTGCTCTGCCGCGGCGCAAGCCGATCTATGAGAGACACTAATCGGTGGATGGACGGGTGAGCGAACAAGACTTAAAAATGGTTTCGGTAACGAAAAGGTATGGCACGACAGTTGCTGTGCAATCAGTTAGTCATAATTTCAAACCAGATAGCTATACTTGCCTTCTGGGTCCTTCCGGTTGTGGGAAATCTTCCACCCTTCGCATGATAGCTGGTCATGAAAGTGTCAGTGAGGGGTCTATAGTGTTGGGTGGGCGAGATATTTCGTACCTACCGCCTGCGCAGCGCGGGACCGCTATGATGTTCCAGAACTATGCTTTATTTCCACACCTCAGCGTTTTGGATAACGTCGCTTTCAGCCTCAAAATGAAGGGAGCCTCAAAGTCAGATCGGCAAAAGTCAGCTGGTGAAATCTTAGAGCTTGTTGATCTAACTGAGCTCGCCAACCGGATGCCGGACCAACTTTCGGGTGGGCAGCAACAGCGGGTGGCTCTTGCCCGTGCTTTGATAACGCGTCCACAGGTTTTACTACTAGATGAGCCACTCTCTGCTCTTGATCCCTTTTTACGTATCAGAATGCGCGGGGAGCTGCGCAAACTACAAAAAGAGCTAGGTATCAGTTTTATTCATGTTACGCACGGCCAAGACGAAGCGCTTGCATTGGCCGATGATATTATCGTGATGAACAATGCCGTGATCGAACAGGCGGGTCCCGCGCGCGATGTGTTCAACGTGCCAAAAACAAGATTTGTGGCGCAATTTATGGGGGGCCACAACGTCATAGCCCTAACAGATGGATATTTCGCAATACGCACCGATGCGGTCTCAATCACAGATCCTAAACGGGGTTCAGTTGAAGGAAGTGTTACCGCTATCGAATATCAGGGCACCCATGTGTCTTTGTCCGCGCGTATTACTGGCGACCAGGAGGTCGTGGCTTTAATCCCCGATACAATCTTTTTCGCCGAACCGCATCACCCTGGTGACCGGATTGGTTTGCATTGGGATGCCAACGATCAACACAGACTGACCGAATGAACTTCACCATGACCCGCTTAAAAAGGAGAGCAACTAATGACTAAATTTACTAACCGTAATGGCCTAAGCCGCAGAAGCGTTTTGAAGGGCGCGGCCTCAACAGCTGTGGCTGCTGGCGCAACAACGCTTGGCGCCCCAATGCTTTGGGCTCAAAATATCAAAGACGTGACAATTCGTCAGTTTGGCACAGGAGTGTCCAACCTCAACGACGTTGCAACAAAAGTAAAAGAAGATCTGGGCTTCACGCTTGAAATGACGGCATTGGACACCGATAGCGTCACACAGCGAGCAGCCACGCAGCCCAACAGCTTTGACATCGCCGACATCGAATACTTTATTGCGAAAAAAGTTTGGGGTGCGGGCAATTTACAGGCAATGGATACCTCCAAGATTGCCAACTATGATAAGATAGCCGGAACCTTTCGCAGCGGCCTTTTGACGCCAGAAAGTACAATCGCTCAAGGCACCGCGCCTCATACCGTTGGTTTTACTTCTGGCCAGAATGGTACTGACTTTGTTCAGGAAGAATCCGGCTGGATGACCTTAATCCCGACGATCTATAACGCCGATACGCTGGGCATCCGTCCTGACTTGATTGGTCGCCCAATCTCCAACTGGTCAGAGCTGCTGAACCCAGAATTTAAGGGTAAGGCATCGATCCTTGATATTTCCTCTATCGGAATCATGGATATGGCGATGGTTGTCGAATCTATGGGAGAATACACCTACCCAGATAAAGGTAACATGACAAAAGAAGAGATCGATCTGACGATCGGGATTTTCACCGAAGCGAAGAAAAATGGTCAGTTCCGCGCCTTCTGGAAATCATTTGATGAAAGCGTTAACTTGATGGCATCTGGAGAGGTTGTGATCCAATCCATGTGGTCCCCTGCTATTACAGCCGTTAAATCCCAAGGTATCCCATGCGTTTATCAGCCACTTGAAGAGGGGTATCGTTCTTGGGGTGGTGGATTGGGTATTTCGGCTGCGCTTTCTGGTATCGAGCTGGACGCAGCCTATGAGTACATCAACTGGTACCTGTCTGGCTGGGTAGGTGGTTATCTGATGCGCCAAGGTTATTACTCCGCTGTTCCTGAAACATCTAAAGAGTTCATGTCCGCCGACGAATGGGGCTTTTGGTACGAAGGTAAAGCTGCTGAGGGTGATATCCTGTCCCCAACTGGTAACAAGCTGGCCGGCGCTGGCGAGGTTAGAGATGGTGGTTCATTCTTCGACCGGATGGGATCGGTTGTTTGTTGGAACTCTGTCATGGACGAAAACCAATACATGGTCCGCAAGTGGAACGAGTTCATCGCTGCGTAAAAAGATTACCGGGTGCGCTGTCAGGTGGCGCACCCTTCACTTTACTTAAGAATGCCTTATGAAAAAGCTACGTAACAATTTTGCTGTATCCAGCTTGTTGATGGTGTCACCCTTGGCGGCCGTTTTGCTGATATTTCTCGTGCTGCCCATTGTTTTGATCGTGGTCGTAAGTTTCTGGCGAGCCACTGAATTTTCGATCATTCCTGCATTTGAATTTGATAACTACGAATTTTTGTTTGGGTCGCCTGTTACCTATACAGTATTTTTCAACACCTTCAAATACGCCTTGATTACCTGGACCTGCACTCTATTGCTCGGTTTCACTGTCGCTTATTATCTGGCTTTTCACATCCGCACGCTGACCTGGCAAGTCGCGTTGTTCTTGCTCTGTACAATCCCGTTCTGGACCAGCAATATAATCCGGATGATATCTTGGATCCCGTTTCTGGGCCGAAATGGGATAGCCAACTCTACACTCATATCGTGGGGCGTGATTGACGAACCTATCGAGTGGCTTCTATTCTCAGACTTCGCCGTAATTCTCGCCTTCGTGCATCTCTACACATTGTTCATGGTTGTGCCGATATTCAACACAATGATGCGGATTGAAAAATCTCTTATTGAAGCTGCACGTGACGCCGGGGCCAATGGCGCGCAAATTCTTTGGAACGTGATTATTCCTCTGACCAAACCTGGTATCATGATAGGCACCATTTTCGTAATTACTTTGGTCATGGGCGATTTCATAACTGTGCGTTTTATGAGTGGTAGCCAATCGGCTAATGTAGGGCGCCTAATTTCCAACGACATCGCCTTGCTGCAATACCCCAGCGCTTCGGCCACGGCGATTGTTCTGTTGTTGACCGTGCTCATCACTATTGGCATATTACTTCGCTTCGTCGACATTCGAAAGGAACTATAATGGAACCGCGTCCCCGTTCCTTCTATATCCTCAGCAGCTTTTTTGCATTGTTCATACTGTTTCTTTATGGGCCTACAATCACCATAGGCATCTTGTCGTTTCAGGGTGAGGGCGGCGGGCTGACTTTTCCGATGCGTGGCGTATCGCTATACTGGTTTTATGACCTGTTTGAACAACAGGCTGTAGGCGATATTTGGGGCAGCTTCCGGCGCAGTTTTGCTTTGGGCCTGATGGTCATGGTGGTCACAGTTGTCGTGTCAGTGATGGGGGGGCTAGCGTTTCGCCGAAAATTCCTAGGTTCAAATATCCTATTTTATCTTATCATTACATCCCTTGTAATCCCGTCGATTTTAATCTCACTCGGCGTGGGACTCTTGTTTTCCCAATCTGGCCTGAACGTGCATTGGTCAACGTCCGGCTTTGGTGCACAACTCACTTGGACGTTGCCCTTCGGCTTGCTAATCATGTTCGCCGTTTTCAACCGGTTTGACAAAAGTTATGAGGAAGCGGCTCGCGACCTAGGTGCTACGCCATGGCAAACTCTGCGCCATGTCGTTCTACCGATTATAGCGCCGTCCTTGATCGGGGTTGCCTTGTTTGGCTTCACCCTCAGCTACGACGAATTTGCCCGCACGTTATTAACAGCTGGTAGCTACAATACGCTACCTCTCGAAATCTACGGTATGACAACAAACGTCACTTCACCCGTTTTGTATGCATTGGGGACCCTCACTACTGCCTTCTCTTTGATTATTATCGGCATATTCTTGTGTATTGCATTGGTGATGAATGGACGCCGGGCACTAAAAGGCTCTGATGCTGGAAAGGGCGTTTGATGATCGTTATTATAAACCCAAATTCCACATTAACGATGACGGATGCGATGGTTGAAACAGCTAGAAAAGTGGCACCAAATTCAAACGTGGTGGGATGGACTTCAATAGACGGCCCCCCGGCCATTCAAGGTGCACAAGACGGCGATGCCGCCATACCACCCTTAATGAAATTGGTAAGGAAGGCAGACTCGGCAGGGGCAAAGGCAATTATTATCGGCTGTTTTGACGACACAGGGCTTGCTGAGGCGCGCTCCTTAGCGTCATGTCCCGTTTTAGGCATCGGCCAAGCGGCGTATCACGTCGCTTCGCTATATGGATCGCGATTTTCTGTTGTCACAACTTTGGATGTTTCAATTCCAATACTTGAAGCGAATATCAAGGCCTATGGATTAGATGGCAACCTCGCCCGCGTTCGGGCAAGCGGTGTGCCTGTCCTCGCCCTGGATGATGACCGTGAGCGTGCTACGCAGGTAGTAAAAGCGGAAATACAAACTGCGATACGTGAAGACTCTATCAACAGCGTCGTGCTTGGATGTGCAGGGATGGTGCATATCACAGACGGCCGTGATGACACTTCGTTCAAGCTAATTGACGGCGTTCATGCAGCGGTATGTTTTGCAAGTATGCTATAGTTTGGAAGGGTTGGACCTCAAGACATGCGTCTGTGCGTCCGTTGCGCATGTACTTTCAGTAACTCTAAGTCAGCGTAAG
>CALFSV010000309.1 GCA_937916485.1 uncultured Paracoccaceae bacterium
CGCGCATAGGCGGTCCAAGCCCTGTGCCAAAGTCACCAAACGAAAGAACGGAACTGATATCAGTGGCGTCAATAGTTCTTAGCCTCTAACGCTCTCAGCATTCTCCAGGAACCAACGGTAGGTCTCTGGGATGCCGTCTTCGAGAGAGATACCTGCGCGCCAGCCCATATCCGCCAGACGCGAGACATCCATAAGTTTGCGGTGGGTGCCGTCCGGTTTGCTCGGGTCAGTGCTGATCCGGCCTTGAAAGCCCGTCACCCGCGCCACCAGTTGGGCCAGATCCAAGATTGAGATGTCGGTGCCGCTGCCCACGTTGATATGGCTCAGCAAGGTTTGGGTGTTGGCCTCGTATTCTTCCTTTGGCAGGTCAAGCACAAAAAGTGAGGCCTCCGCCATATCATCGACATGCAAAAATTCCCGTCGAGGTGTGCCACTGCCCCAGATCACAACCTCATCCACACCATCTCGTACCGCTTCATGAAAGCGGCGCATCAATGCGGGTAGCACATGGGAGTTTTCTGGATGAAAATTGTCACCTGGGCCATAAAGATTGGTTGGCATGACACTTCGGAAATCCACGCCGTGCTGCCGATTATAACTTTCGCACAGCTTGATGCCCGCAATCTTGGCGATGGCATAGGGCTCATTGGTTGGCTCCAAAACGCCGGTCAATAGCGCGTCTTCGGCCATCGGCTGGGGCGCGCTGCGTGGGTAGATGCACGATGACCCAAGCTGAAGAAGCCGTCTTACACCAGCGGCAAAGGCCTGATGTATGACATTACACTCAATCATCAGATTTTCATAAATGAAATCAGCGGGATAGGCGCTGTTGGCGTGGATGCCTCCGACCTTGGCCGCGGCAAGTATCACCACATCGGGTCGTTCGGCATGAAAGAATTCGCGGACAGCGGCCTGATCAGTCAGATCGAGTTCGGCATGGCTGCGCGTGATCACCTCGACACCCGCATTCTGCAAGCGGCGCAGGATCGCGCCCCCGACCATTCCGCGATGGCCTGCCAAATAGGTTCTCATGCCGGGTCCTAACCTTCGAAGGATACGGGCAGGTCCAACCCGTTTTCGCGCAGAAGACGGTGGCGGCGCGCAGCTTTCAGATCTTCAGCCACCATCTCGGCGCACATCTCCTGTGCCGTTATCTCGGGCACCCATCCCAGCTTTTGTTTGGCCTTGGTGGGATCACCTAGCAGGGTCTCTACCTCGGCCGGACGGAAATAGCGGGGATCAATGCGCAAGACCACATCTCCCGGCTTTACGGCGGGAGCCTTGTCACCGGCAACGTCTTCGACAACTGCGCATTCCTCGACGCCCTGACCCTTGAAGCTGAGCTTTATCCCCAGTTCTGCGGCGGACCACTGAATGAACTCTCGCACTGAATATTGCACGCCTGTCGCAATCACAAAATCCTCGGGGTTGTCTTGCTGGAGCATCATCCACTGCATCCGGACATAGTCCTTGGCATGACCCCAATCACGAAGGGCGTCGATGTTCCCCATGTAGAGGCACGGCTCTAGTCCTTCTGCGATATTGGTCAGGCCCCGGGTGATCTTGCGTGTCACGAAGGTTTCGCCCCGGCGCGGGCTTTCATGATTGAACAGGATCCCGTTGCAGGCATAGATCCCATAGGCCTCGCGGTAGTTCACCGTAATCCAATAGGCATACATCTTGGCCACGGCATAGGGGCTGCGTGGGTGGAAGGGCGTGGTTTCGGACTGTGGGGTCTCTTGCACAAGGCCGTATAGCTCGGATGTCGATGCCTGATAGAACCGCGTCTTCTTCTCGAGCCCCAGGAAACGGATCGCTTCCAACAGCCGCAGCGTGCCCATTGCATCGACATCAGCGGTGTATTCCGGGGCCTCGAAACTGACGGCAACATGGCTTTGAGCGCCAAGATTGTAGACCTCGTCGGGCTGCACTTCGGACAGGATGCGCGTTAAGTTTGAGCTATCAGTCAGATCGCCATAATGCAGCTTCATACGCGGGCTGGGGTTATGCGGATCCTCGTAAATATGGTCGATCCTTTGGGTGTTAAACTGTGAGGCCCGACGTTTGATACCATGCACTTCGTATCCCTTGCCCAGCAAGAATTCTGCCAGATAAGAGCCATCCTGCCCGGTGATGCCGGTGATCAGCGCTGTCTTAGTCATTTAATGTCGGTCCTCAAGATTTTTGGCGCAAATGACAGCTCGGGTCAGGAGAGTGCCCGGCGCATCCGTTTGATTTGATTATGAGGTGCGTTGCCTATGATGCAAGCACTGCACACGTGGGCCGTCTGTTTGTTCTGTTCTTGTTGCTGTAAAATGGCCCGGACACGCCATAAGCAGACCTTGGCCTGAGTGACGGCCTTGAGGTACTCAAGGGTCCGTTAATGGTTGCTTAAATCGACGAGGGCTTCGATCCAAGCAATCGGGGCCTTGCGACGTCGGGGCCTAGCCTGGCACAGGTCTCGCTTCAGGCGCTCGCAAGTCCCTCGCTGCCGACTGATTTGGAGAGGTGGTTTTGATGAAGCATCAGACCTCGGCAAGGCTTGGTCCCTGGCCATGTTTAGAGGACATCAGATTCCACGAAACCCCAGCACGGTGGCAACGGTCCGTTTTGCGATCCAGAGATCAATCCACATCGTGGCGACGGACAAGTAGTGAAGATCCTCCTCCACCTTGCGCACAAAGCCGTCGCGGTCGTCGACATAGCCCACGTTGACCTGTGCCAGGCCCGAAATCCCGGGAAGCACCGAGAGACGGGCCCGATATCCCGGGACTTCACGCAAATATGTTTGGGCGTGGCTGTAGGCATCGGGGCGTGGCCCAACGAGGCTCATCTCGCCGCGCAGAACGTTTATGATCTGGGGAAGCTCATCAATTCGGGTTCTGCGCAGCATATGACCCAAAGGTGTGACGCGATGGCTGTCCAGAGGATCGAAAGCGCCCCGCGTCCCAGTGCTGGCGTCCCGCTCGCCAGGAACATTCTCAAACACACTCTCATGCACTGTCATCGACCGAAACTTCCAGGTGGTAAAACGTTGGCAGTTTTTTCCCATACGGTCCTGAAAGAAGAACAAAGGGCCCCTGTTCAGAAACGGGTTCAGAACCAGAAGACCGACACAGATGGGCGCCAACACGACCAGCAAGCCGCATGACACAAGAATATCGAAGGCGCGCTTCTGAAATGCATAATTCCCGGCCCAACGGCCGATCATCATCTCACTAATTCGATTTTGCAGGCGCCTTCTCTTCGCAATCTTAGAGTTTAGCATGAGTCGGAACACCCCAAAAAAATAATAACGCTAGCAGATGACAAAAACATTCATGATATCGAATCTGTCGAAATGCAACCGTAGAATGAAGGGCGCACTGCCAGATTGCAAAGATCTGACTATAAACGGCCCAAGATTGCTGATAGCGCCCAAGGCTTGAGCGGTTGAAAGAGCCGAACCCGGACCAATGTTCCACTCTAGACTTACCCTACGCCAAGGGCGGCAATCCCAGCACGATACCCAACGCGTCTATACCAGATGCAATCAGCTGCGCGCGAGGGGTGAACAGAACAAGGCTCCGTTCAAGCCAGCAACTGCCCCGAGGAAAACAGCGGCTGACATCAGATTGAGGGTCCCAAGTGGACAATCCTTTCGCCGGCGCTGGAACCCAGTTCAATCACCGAGCGTAGGCCAAACGGCTGTGGCCTTACGAGTGTCGTGCTGCAGGGACCTGATCGGACTGAACAGATAGCTAGCGGGTCAGCAAGG
>CALFSV010000310.1 GCA_937916485.1 uncultured Paracoccaceae bacterium
ACGGAGATGTAGGCAACATCAGTATTATCTGCAGAAAGGTGTTTCGGCACAGTATCAACCACTTTTACCCTGATTTTTGAGGCGTTCTGGAGATACTTTGTTAGGTGCTCGGCATCATTAGGATGGAGCTGGCCAAATACTTTTGGTACCAATTTATAAAAAAAGCGGGACCAAATTGTTCGCTTGGGTTCAAAGTATAATATGAACTGATCTTGATCAGTTACGACCAAATTCAAATCATCGCCAATGCTTATCCCTTGTTTGTGCAGGTCCAGCCGCAGGTCTACGACTTGGCTTTTTTCTAATACAATTTCCATGAGCCCTGCACACCTTTCCTACCGTCAAATACGGCTGTTAAAGCAGCAGAGTTTTAGAATGAAAGTTTAGACAAGTTCTTTCAAACTAATGTTTTGTGATGAAAGCGTTGCAAAAAGTGTCGGAACCACCATTCTATGTTTAACGGCGTTAGTTATTGCAGTGCTTATCACCTTCGTTTTTACGTTAGGTGTTTCAACATCATAGATCCGATGCATCTTACCTTCATAGTCATAGACAATTTGCATTTTCCCAACGGCGTTCGTGCGAAAGCCTAAAAAATGCTGTCCATCTTCGCTATAAGCAAACATCATAGTTTCTCCCCAGACTCTTGAGGTTCTACGAAGCTTCAGATTCGCACAAAGGTTTTACTTAAGTCTCTTTTGGAGAGTCACTGATTTATCACACAGTATAGCTGAGGTGTGGTTGAACAGCCTCAGCTCACTGGACCAAATTAATTTCGTTGCAGTTGTGCATCCGGAATATTCATTGTCTATACTATAGTTGAAAATATAGCCTGTACGGGCTTGTACAAAACTCACCGTCTCACTGGTGGCATTCCAAGGAAAAGCGTGTTGGCGATCAAAACAGCAATTATTGGCTTGGGTATCATGGGTCAACGCATGCTTGAACATATGTTGCTTCATCCTGAATTTGTGGTCGACACGATCTGGGATCCAAATTCCGCCGCCTGTCGAAGCGCGCAAAAACTGGCACCTGATGCTCTAATAGCCTCCAATGCCGAGGCCGCGCTCAGCAACGTTGACTTGGTATATCTTGCCTGTCCTCCTGCGCCGCGCAAGGCTTATGCTCTGGCGGCATCAGCGCAGGGCAAAGCTGTTTTTCTGGAGAAACCGTTGGGCGTAGATGTAGCTGAAAGCCGCGTATTGGTGCGTGAATTGACGGCTGCTGGCGTGCCAAGCGCAGTGAACTTTACCCAAGCAGCTGGACGCGCACTCACGGACATTTCAGCAGGGTCCAAAGTCGGTGCATTGGGCGATTTAATGGGCATCGACATTATCGTAACCTATCCGCATTGGCCGCGCGCATGGCAACAGACGGCAGACTGGCTGCGGTTTCGCAATGAGGGCGGCATGACGCGCGAAGTGATCTCGCACTTCCTATTTTTGAGCGAACGCATCTTAGGGCCACTTGAATTGGTTTGGGCAGAGCCAGAATATCCTCCAAAAGGGAATTTGTGCGAAACCCATGTTGCGGCGCGGTTGGTAAATGGTGCGGGCCTACCCGTGATGATCATGGGCAGTGTTGGCGGCGCGCAGCCTGATCGCCAAGAGGTGACGATAAAGGGCTCTAAAACGAGCCGAAGGATTTCGGAATTTACCATCGACACCGTATCATCGGGCGGTCAATTTGAACCCTCGTCCTCAAACCCGACAGATACGCGTGCGACAGTGTTGAAGGCGCAATTGGATGACATGGTTCTTTTGATGAATGGCAAACCGAACCGCCTCGCCACGATCCAAGAGGCGCTTAGTGTGCAAATCTTGATCGAAGGTATTTTGTCAGGCCAGCGCGCTAGCTGATCAATATCCTAACGGAGGCATACTATGACGCAGAACGTGCTAGAAACATCGCTCAAAACCTGTCACTGGGGTTACTTTGATGCAACACTACCACCTGCCATGACCATTTCGAGTGGTGATGAAGTGGTGATCAATACCGTCTCTGGTGGACCCCAAAACCTACCGGGCCCTGGGTTCCATGTGCCACAAGAATTGCTGGACCTTCACGCCGCCGGCCTGCCTACAATGCCAGGGCATATCTTAACTGGACCGGTTGCGGTGCAAGGTGCGATGCCGGGCGATGTTTTGCAGATTGATATCTTAGACGTTTCTTTACGACAAGATTGGGGGTTTAATTATCTTGGCCCTCTCAAAGGGACATTGCCACAAGATTTTCCAAACGTGCACCATACGATCATTCCGCTAGATACAGAGCGCGGTATTGCGACATTGCCATGGGGGCTTGAGCTCAAACTGGCCCCATTTTTTGGCGTGATGGGTGTCGCACCGCCGCCCACGTGGGGACGTATTTCAACGATAGAGCCACGGGTGCATGGCGGTAATATCGACAACAAGGAATTGGTGGCAGGCACAACGCTGTATCTGCCAGTTCAAATGGAAGGAGCGTTGTTCTCGTGTGGCGACGGGCACGGCGCGCAAGGTGATGGCGAGGTTTGCGTCACCGCGATTGAAACCGCGCTACAAGGTCGATTCCGGTTGAGCGTTCTCAAAGATCGCAAGCTGATCTATCCCCAAGCCGAAACACCGACCCATTACATCACGATGGGCATGGACGCTGACCTTGATCGCTGTGTCGAGATGGCATTGCGCGACATGATCACACTAGTTTCCCAGCGTGCCCAGATCAGCCGCGAAGACGCCTATATGCTATGTAGCCTTGCGGGTGATTTGCGCATCACACAGACTGTTAACCGCGAAAAAGGTGTGCATATGGTGATGGCGAAAAATCTACTTAATACGGCTTAACCGCTCTCAAATTCCGCCTTACTTTGACCTGGACATGAAAGAAGACGCACCCATGAAATTCCGCGCCCACAATCTCTACCCTTCGCGTCGCTCTGCTGTTTTGGCTGACAACGTAGTGACAACCTCGCACCCGCTGGCAGCGCAAGCGGGGCTTTCGATGCTCGCAAAAGGTGGTAACGCGGTCGACGCCGCAATTGCCACGGCGATTACGCTGACACTGGTGGAGCCAACAGGCAATGGCATGGGATCTGACGCCTTTGCGATCCTCTGGGATGGCAAGCGATTGCACGGCCTAAATGCCTCTGGTCGCTCTCCTGCAGGCTGGAGCCCTGAACGGTTTGCCGCATATGATCAGATGCCCTTTCGTGGCTGGGAAAGCGTGACCGTACCAGGTGCGGTATCCGCATGGGTGGCCTTGTCAGGTCGGTTTGGAAAGTTGCCGTTTGCCGATTTATTTGGCCCAGCGATTGGCTATGCGCAAAACGGATTTATTGTAACGCCTGTTATCGCAGAATTATGGCGGCGCGCGGCGAAAGACCTTGGCCATCATCCAGGATTTGCAGAAACGTTTCTGCCAAATGGAGAGGCACCCAAAGCAGGCGAACGGTTCGTGAATGTGCCACTAGCAAAGACCTTTAAACTGATAGCACAGACCAAAGGCGAGGCGTTCTATAAAGGTGAGCTAGCGGACACGATTTGTGATTTTGCAGCGGAACACGGAGCGGCCTTAAGTCGTGAGGACATGGCTGCACATAAGGCTGACTGGTGCGGTACGATCTCGAAAAAATTCGACGATATGGAATTACACGAAATTCCACCAAATGGCCAAGGGATCGCAGCGCTGATGGCCTTGGGAATTCTCTCGCATACCCGCATTCGCGAGCTGGACGCGGATAATCCTCTGGCAATCCATTTGCAAGTTGAGGCGATGAAGCTGGCCCTTGTGGACGCAGAAACTTATGTCGCAGATGGCGATCATATGACAGATGTGACATCTGAGGCTTTGCTGGATGAAACCTATTTGGCCAGCCGCGCAAGCCTGATTGACGAGACCCGCGCGCAAGATTTCAACGCTGGCGCGCCTAAAAACGGCGGCACTGTCTATCTAACAGCTGCGGATGCGTCTGGAATGATGGTGTCGTTCATTCAATCAAACTATGCAGGGTTCGGGTCTGGCATAGCTATTCCCGGAACAGGTATTTCAATGCAAAATCGCGGTGCTGGGTTTTCACTCGACCCCGATAGTCCAAATCTGGTCGGGCCTAACAAACGCCCGTTTCATACAATTATTCCTGGATTTGTGATGGGCCCTGATGGACCATTGATGAGCTTTGGGGTCATGGGCGGTCCAATGCAGGCACAAGGCCATGTTCAAATGGTACTACGGACCCAAGTTTGGGGACAAGATCCACAGATGGCAGCAGATGCGCCACGTTGGCGATTTGTTGAGGGGTTCGTTTTGGCCTGTGAGGATACGATGCCTGATGCGACCTTAAAGGCTTTGGCAATGATCGGCCACAAGATCGAACTGGAAGCGCCAGACAATGCCTTTGGCTTTGGCGGTGCGCAATTGATTTGCCGCTTGCCTCAGGGCGGGTATGCATCAGGATCTGATCCGCGCAAAGACGGGCTTGCCGCTGGATTTTGAGTGGCTTGAGGGCGCGGAACAAAGTCTTAAACTCACAGTTTGGTGCTGTCAGACTAACGATTGCATGCATCGAATTGCTAGTGCAGGCTAAATCTGTCCGCTCAACAAATGGTACCACTCAGCGAGAGCAGCAGCTCGGTTTAGCTAAATCGCAAGTTTTTTATCATTCACCCACGCTACGAATCCACCCAGCCCACTTCGACCTAGTTTAATCTAAAAGTGCCTCTAGGCTTGTTTTAAAGTACCTGTCTGGCGAGCGTTTTACCTTACGGCGAGGCTACGAAACCGCCCTGCCAGCCTCAAGCTCATTTTGTCTGACAGTGCCACTTCAACAACTCCAGACACTTTGTCATCTTGGGAACAAAGGGAGACACTACAGTTTTCCGTCGGCAAGTATTAGGATGCAAGGCAATACCGAGGCTTGAATCTTCGCGCGCGCTTCATAATACTACTAATTCACCGGACACCCTACGCTTTTGAACCCCGCAAGTCACTAGTTTAAAATAAAGATAAGATAGCCAATATCTTTGCAGGTACCCCAAAATAAGGAAAAAACCATGACCATTCTGCCCATTATTCAAGATGCCAAAGATGAGCTAACGGCTATTTTTAAAGATCTGCACGCCAATCCTGAAATTGGCTTTACCGAATACCGCACTGCAAAAGTAGTTGCCGAGAAGCTGCGCGAATACGGTGTGGACGAGGTTCACGAAGGTATCGCTAAAACTGGTGTTGTAGGCATAATCAAGGGCCGCGAAGGGCCCCGACGTGTGGGATTGCGCGCCGATATGGACGCCTTGCCTATCAATGAGTTGACCAACCTTGACTATGCATCGAAAATCCCTGGTGTGATGCACGCCTGCGGGCACGATAGCCACACCACTATGCTGCTTGGTGCGGCAAAGCATCTGGCCTCGACCCGCAATTTCACGGGCACCGCGGTGCTGATATTCCAACCCGCCGAAGAAGGCTTGGGCGGCGCGCGCGGCATGCTTGCCGAGGGGCTTTTTGACCGCTTTCCTGTCGATGAGATCTATGGCATGCACAATTCGCCCAACGGAGAACCCGGAACGATAGGTATCTGCAAAGGGCCCGCGATGGCCGGTGCCGCATTTTTTGACATTATTGTCCAAGGCAAGGGCAGTCATGCCGCGATGCCGCAACAATCGCGAGATCCCTTGGTCATCGCCGCAGAGTTGGTCGGCGCAATCCAGACCATCCTCAGCCGCAATGTCGCCCCCCTAGACACTTGCGTGCTCTCCGTAACGCAGCTGCACGCGGGATCTGCCTATAATGTGGTGCCCGATACCGCGAAGCTGGCCGGCACAGTGCGCTATTTCAAACAAGAGGTGAGCGATATGGTCGAGCAGCGGATGCGCGATTTATGCGCCGGCTATGCCACTGCTTACGGGATTGAGATCACCCTCGATCATCGCAACATTTTTGATGTGCTGATGAATGACCATGACCTGTCGGAGGCCTACCTAGAAGCCGCCGCTGACATCGTTGGCAACGAAAACGTCAGCGGCACTGATGAGCCTGCAACCGGGTCCGAAGATTTCGCGGACATGTTGCAAGTGGTGCACGGTGCCTACTGCCGGATCGGTCATTCTGGCACCACCGGCCTGCACAACCCCAGCTTTTTCCTCGATCCCGAAGTGCTGCCTGTCGGTGCATCCGTGATGGCACGCATCGTCGAGCGGCGATTGAACGCAGCATAGGCCAGCGGGCCAACCACGAACCAATAGCAAGTCAAGGAGAAGAAAATTGTCCACACGCGATCAAGCAATCCGATCGGCACAAGCCCTCGTTGATGACGGCCGCTTTGTCTCCGAGCTGGCAGAGCTCGTGGCCCGCCCCACAGAAAGCCAAGATCCGGCACGCGCCAATGAAATGCAGCGCTATCTGTCTGATCTGCTGATGCCGCGCCTGGTCGCTGCTGGATTTGACAGCGAAATCCACCCCAACCGTTATGGCAATCCGTTTCTGGTGGCCCGCCGGATCGAAGACCCACACCTTCCGACCATCCTGGGTTATGGCCACGGGGATGTCACGCGCGGACAAGAAGGAGCGTGGCACGCGGACGGCGCACCCTTTGTGCTGCGCCAAGATCAAGACAGACTGTATGGGCGCGGTACAGCTGATAACAAAGCCCAGCATCTGATAAACATACAAGCGCAGGAATGCGTGATCGCCGCGCGGGGCAAGCTGGGGTTTAATGCAGCCTGGCTGATTGAAATGGGCGAAGAAACCGGCTCGCCTGGGCTGGAAGCGTTTTGTCAAGAGAACCAAGATCTGTTGGGGGCGCAGGTTCTCATCGCCTCTGACGGGCCGCGGTTATCGCCGGACGTGCCGCTAGTGTTTCTCGGCGCGCGCGGGGCGATCAACTTCACGCTGTCGGTGGAGTTGCGAAAGGGTGCGCATCATTCCGGCAACTGGGGCGGATTGCTGACTGACCCCTCCGTCATTTTGGCCCATGCGTTGAGTACAATCACCAACGCGCGCGGCCAGATCCAAGTGCCAGAATGGCACCCCACGAGCCTTACACCAGACATTCGCGCGCTTATCGCCAAATTGCCCCTACCCGTCGGCCCCGCCATCGATAGAGATTGGGGCGATGCCGCGCTGACCCCGCAAGAACGTGTGTACGGCTGGAACGCCTTTGCCGTGCTAGCGATGGAAAGCGGGGTTCCAGCCGCACCTGTCAACGCCATCTCGGGCCACGCTAAGGCAACTTGTCAGCTACGTTTTGTCACGGGAACGGATGTAGATGATATCCTGCCCGCACTGCGTCGCCATTTGGTTCGCGCAGGATTCCCGCAGGTCCGTATTGACCGATCAGATAACGGGTTTTTCCCTGCGACACGTTCAGATCCTGATAATCCTTGGGTGGCACGGGTCATCACATCGCTGCGAAAGACCCTCGGGTCTGATCCACATATCGCGCCAAATCTCGGCGGATCACTGCCCAATCATGTTTTTATAGACACGCTCGGACTGCCGACGGTGTGGGTTCCGCATTCTTATGGCGGCTGCAATCAGCACGCTCCTGACGAGCACATGCTACTGCCCGTTGCCCGCCAAGCGCTCGGCCTAATGGCAGGCATCTATTGGGACTTGGGTGCGGAGGCATAAGCGCGCCACGCACGCCTAGCCCAATAGATCCATCCGCGGCATAAGGCTCAACAAATGACGGGAATATTCGTGCGAGGGTGCACTGAACAGCGCTTCTATATCGGAAACTTCGCAAATAGCGCCATGCCGCATGACCGCGATCCGATCGCACATCTGACGCACGACTGGCAAATCATGGCTGATGAACAGCATGGTCAGGCCTAACTCTTGTTGCAAATCCTTTAGCAGGTTGAGGATCGTCGCTTGAACCGAGACATCAAGCGCCGAGGTCGGCTCGTCGCAGATCAGGATCCGCGGCCGCGACGCCAAAGCGCGCGCGATCGAAATCCGTTGGCGCTGCCCGCCCGAAAATTCATGCGGATAGCGCAAGGCCGCACGCGCGCCTAAGCCGACGTGATCCAACAAATCTCCAACGATCTTGCGCGTCTCGGCCTCACTGCTAGTGAGCTTGTAAAACCGGATCGGCTCAGCCACGATATCAAGTACCCGCATCCGCGCATTCAGCGACGAATAAGGGTCTTGGAAAATCATCTGCAATGCGCGCCGCGCCTCGCGTGCGTCTTTGCTACTCGGCTGGGACACAACGTCCTGGCCAATCACCCGTACTTGCCCAGAATCTGGGCGGTAAAGCCCCGCAATCAGACGCGCGACTGTGGATTTGCCGGAACCAGACTCGCCCACCAGACCGAAGGTTTCTCCCTCATTCACCGTGAACGACACATTGTCGACCGCCTTCAGCATGCGGCGGTTTCGTTTCAGAATAGACTTTTGCAGGGTAAACGATAGATCAAGGTTTTCGACCTCAATGGCCTTGCCCTTAACCCGTTCACGTAGCGATTGGCCAAGCCAATGCGTCTGGATATCAATACGTCGCATCGCGACATCGCCGCCTTCAATATAGTCAACGGAAGAAAAGCGCTCCAACTTTTGATCAGCACGAGGTACGGCTGCAATCAAGGATTTGGTATATTTATGCTGTGGTGCACCAAGTATCTGGGCCACGTCGCCCGTTTCCACCACCTCACCGCGATACATGACCGCCACACGGTCCGCGATATTGGCAATCACACCAATGTCATGGGTGACGATGATCACACCCAAGGAACGCTGGCGGCAGAGCTGCTTGATCAGGTCCAAGATCTGCGCTTGGATAGATACATCAAGAGCGGTTGTCGGCTCGTCCGCGATGATTAAATCTGGATCGCCCGCTAGGGCCAGCGCAATCACGACACGTTGGCGCATCCCGCCCGAGAATTGGTGCGGATATGCGGAGAGCCGCGCCTTCGCCTCAGTAATGCCGACCTGTTCCAACAGCTCAATCGCGCGGCCTTCCACCTCTGATCCGCGTAAATCATTAGTTTTTTCAATCGTTTCAACCAACTGCGCGCCGACTGTCATCAGCGGATTGAGCGAGGTCTGCGGGTCCTGAAAGATCATGCCGATCCGGTTGCCACGCAGACGGCGCATTTCAAGCTCACTGCGGCCGCATAGCTCTTCGCCTTCAAAAAGGATCGACCCACCGCTGATCTGGCCGGGAGCCTCAAGCAAATCGATGATGGCATTGCCAATGGTCGATTTGCCAGCTCCAGATTCCCCAACAAGGCCCAGCACTTCGCCTGCCTTGACTGTCAGGTTGACACCGCGCACAGCCTGAAATCGGCCTCGGCGCGTTGGAAATTCAACATTTAAATTGGTGATTTTAAGAAGCTCTGTCATCGTAGCTTTGGATTGAGCGCGTCTCGCATCCAATCCCCCAAAAGGTTAACCGCAAAGACCAAAACAACCAATGCAACGGCCGGGAACAAGGTTATCCACCAAAGACCCGAGAAAAGATATTCGTTCCCAACGCGGATCAAAGTCCCGAGCGACGGTGTCGTGGGCGGAATGCCCTGCCCCAAAAAGGACAGAGTGGCTTCTGCGATGATGGCGAGTGCCAAACCAATGGTGGCAATCACCAAAACCGGGCGCAGCGTATTAGGCAGCACATGACGAATCATGATCAACCAAGCCGGCAGACCGATAATGCGCGCTGATTGCACGTATTCCTTGTTGGCCTCAACCATTGTTGCGCCACGGGCCACGCGCGCAAATTGCGGCCAATCGGTCAGGCCAATTGCAATAATCACAACGTAGACAGCAAACTCTTGGCGCAACTCCAACGGTAAAAACGCCCGCCCTACCCCATTGATCAGGATAGCGAGCAAGATGCCCGGGATCGTCAGTTGAACGTCCGCGATCCGCATAATCACAGCATCCGTTACACCGCCAACGTAGCCCGAGATGACGCCTAGCGTTACGCCGAGCACCATGCCAAGGCAGACCGCGGCCAGCCCAACGAGGATGGACAGGCGCCCACCATACAAGATTGTGGACAGCATATCACGGCCTTGGTTGTCGGTCCCAAGAAAATACTGGCTTTGCCCACCCTCTATCCACGCCGGGGGCAGCTTGCCATCCCAGAGGGAAATCTGGCTTGGATCAAAAGGATCAAAGGGCGCAATAATGGGGGCAAGAATGCATGCCAGAATTAGGAACACCGTGACAGCCGCAGCGATCATTGCGCCGGGCGAATTGATAAAAGACCACACAACGTCGTTGTCTTTGAAACGTTTCCACCGCGTAGTCGGACCGTCCTCAGGGAGGTTATGACTCATGAAATTTATTCTCCAAGCCGGATGCGTGGGTCGACCACAAAGTAGAGTATGTCAACAATGAGATTGATCAAGACGAACAAAAGGGCGACGAACACTAGATAGGCTGCCATGATGGGAACATCAACAAAATCAACGGCCTGAATGAACATTAAGCCTGTTCCGGGCCACTGGAACACAGTTTCTGTGATGACTGAAAAGGCGATGAGCCCACCGATGTTCAAGCCAATAATGGTGATGACCGGCACAAGCGTATTGCGCAGCGCGTGGCGAAAATTAATCGCCCGTTCCGCAAGGCCGCGTGCCCGCGCGAATTTGATATAATCTGTCTGCATCACTTCGAGCATTTCTGCCCGCACCAGACGCAATATCAGCGTCAACTGGAACAACGACAGTGTGATAGCAGGCAAAATAATTGCGCGCCAGCCATCAACTGTCAGAAGCGAAGTCTTCCACCACCCAAAATCGACTGTTCCACTGCGTCCAGATGATGGCAACCACCTCAGATGCACGGCGAAAACGTAAATGAGGGCTATACCGATAATGAAAGTCGGCAAGCTCACTCCGACCAAGGACACCGACAAGATACTCCGACTAATCCAAGAATGCCGCCGAATGCCAGTATAAACACCCAAACCGATACCCACCACAAGGGCAATTACAGCGCTCACAAAAACCAGCTCAAGCGTGGCCGGCAACCGCTCTAAGATCAGCTGGTCCACGGGCCGTTTAATCCGGTAGCTCATCCCAAAATCACCCTGAAGCGTATTACCCAAAAAACGCGCATATTGGGATAAAATCGGATCATCAAGCCCAAGTTGCTGGCGAATTTCGATGCGCTGTTCGCGTGTGGCGTCCTGACCAACCATGTTATTGACCGGGTCGCCAACAAAATTGAACAGCGAAAAACTGACTGCTGAAACTATGGCCATCACGAGAATGGATTGGGCTAACCGCCTAAAAATGAAAAAGAACATACAAGAGCCTTTGGTACCGGGGCAGAACTTGCCTACCCCGGTAACTTGTTTATTTCATAACGACGAAACGTGGACGCAACGCATCATCAGCTGCGATCGGGATATCAACATTTTCGGTCGAACCCCATGCGAGAACTTGGTGATGTATCGGCACGTAAGGCTTGTCGTCCTTGATCAAGTTCCATGCCTCATCAATCATTGCTGTGCGTTTGTCGATATCAATCTCGCTAGTGATGGCGCGAGATATTTCGTCCACCCGTGGGTTGGCATAGCCAGTCGCATTCCATGAGCCTTCGCTGTCTAGGAGGTAGGAAAAAACATAGTGGCTGTCGAGCGTCGGCACACCCCAACCCAGCATATAAAAGTCGGTTTCGCGCTTCTGGATTTTGGGGAAGTGCTGTGCCTTTGGGATCGCGTCAAGGTTCACGGTCACACCAATTTTGGCTAACATAGCCACAGCCGCCTGACAGATCTTTTCGTCATTATTGTAGCGGTTGTTGGGGCAATCCAACTGTACGGTAAAGCCGTTTGGATAACCGGCCTCTCCTAGCAGCTCCTTAGCTTTTGCAGCGTCAAACCCATAAGACGCGTCATTATCTGGTGTGTTGCCCAGAACGCCCGGGGGTGTAATCATGCCTGTTGGGAAAGAAAATCCCTCCATCACGACACGTTGAATCGCGACTTTGTCGATCGCCAAGTTAAAGGCCTCGCGCACGCGTGCGTCTTTAAACGGGTTGCCTTCCACATCAGAGGAACGCAGTTTGTCGATACCCTGGTCCATGCCAAAGAAAATCGAACGTATCTGTGCGACTGTCTGAACATTGAGGCCTTCGGTGCTCTCGATGCGCTTGACGTCCTGCAACGGCGGGTCGAGCACAAAATCAACTTCGCCAGACAACAGGGCCGCCACGCGGGTCGCAGCATTGGTGATGGGACGATATTCGATCCGGTCGAGGTTGCCGGGGAAGAGATCGCTGCCCCACCAATCTGGGTTCGCGGCCAGCACTGTCAGCTCATCCGGCGCGCGGCTCACCACCGAAAACGGGCCAGTGCCGTTAGTATTGCGCACAGCGAATGTTTCTTCTTTAGCCTTAAAGTCCTGTGGGCTGGTCACGTTGTTTGCCTCAGACCAGTCCTTGTCCATGATATAGATGGACGTCAGCTGGTTAGGTAGAATGGGGTTAGGCCCATCGGTCTTCAGCTTGACGGTATAGTCGTCAATCACTTCAACCATGGCCACGTTTTTGGCCTGTTCTTTGTAGTCAGAGGCCTCGTGCTTGGCCCGCTCGAACGAAAAGACAACGTCTTCGGCGGTAAAAGCAGATCCATCGTGGAACTTCACGCCTTCGCGCAGCTTGAACGTCCAGCCATCCGCGTCAGCTTCCCAACTGGTCGCCAATTCCGGCTGAAGCGACAAGTTGGCGTCACGGGTGATCAGGGATTCGTAGATCTGACCATTCATCGCGATCGTCGGGCTTTCGTTCTGCGAATGTGGGTCCAAGGTCAGCGCATCGCCCTGGCTAGTCCAGCGCAATACATTTTCTGCCATTGCAGAACTGGCGACCGTCAGCGCCAGGGTTGAAACGGTAAGCAATTTGGTGAATAGCATTTCTTCCTCCTTGAGTGCGTGGGCATCTCGTCATTCTGAACAGCGCGCCCCAGGCAGGAAGCTTACTACAAAAACGACATTGGTAAAGGGCCTGTTTCGACTATTGTAACCTGATCAAAAATTTAAGTGGTCGGCCACTGCGTCTGATTTGAGGGCACGCATGTTCCTCAATGACCTAAATTTAGCTCTGGATACCCATACATTCCCTAAGCGTGTGGCTTATAGTCAGTCCACTGCAGCAGTTCCCACTCGCGGCATATTTGGTCCAAGTTGACAGGGTTTGGACTGAGTATTAGATTATTTAGGTACCAGTTTTTACCTGGCCGCGGTCTTCTGATACTTGCATTTAAACAAGAAGGCTTTCGAACACCTAGAAAGCCCCTGAAAGCCCGCAACGATTCATATCGCAGAGTTTATCACAAATCCTGATACTTAGGCTGTAAATGCAACTTAAAGGCCCGTAGACCACTCATTGGTCACCTTACAGAAGTCAGGCAAAACAAGAAAAACAGCAATCGGCCCTTTACACCTCTCTTTTAAGGCTCAATCTTGAGCGAGGGTATCGGGGTCTCTTTTGCTACCATGGGACCCACCAAATAGGTAATTATTTGTATTGTAAAATATAGTGTAAACACAATCCAAAATAGGAAAAAATAACCTGATTTTAATATATTTAATATATATAACAGCGATATAACACAAATAAAAGCCTGTATTGGATTATAGCAAATTTGCTCACTAACCGGTGACCATAGTTTACTCATGGGTACCCAT
>CALFSV010000311.1 GCA_937916485.1 uncultured Paracoccaceae bacterium
TTGGTCTCCTTGGGACATTTTTTCTCATTGCTAGCGATGCGGCTGTCGCTTTGGCATTCCGTTTGCGACACCAAAACTGTCCGTGGCACATAGATGCCAAGGAATGGCCTCTGACCAGGACCTTCTGCCAACGCCGCGAATTGGTACTTCGTCCCGCGTCTTTCCAGTTCAAGCTCTACGCAGAGAACGGTACCCGTTTTCGGACCAGCCGTTCGTAGATTGTGCGGCGAAGGTGTCAAGAGAGCCCAAAGCAGAAGTAACAGATTTGTGCTGCGTGCGCTTGCAGCGCGGAAATTGCTGCAATAGCGTAAATTACTGCGCCGCCGTGCGGCGGAAAAACCGGTCATTCATGCGTGCCGCAGCGGGAACGACAGGCCCAAGGATCAAGTTGCGGGACAAACCGGACTTTTGCTTACGTGGTTAATGCTTGAGCAGCATTTCTTTGCACCGGCGGCGTGGTATTTGCAGTGTTGCAGCGGATTTCACTGAACCAGCCATTCATCCGTGCTGACGAAGAACAGGCAGCATCCAGTCTGACACGTCGCTAAAGCCAGTTTCGACTTTGGTGTAACGTGGCAAAGAATGCCTTCCTTCCGATACAATGACGCCTGTCATTTCGCTCTCGGATAACGGCTGCAGTGGCCTTAGCTAAGGCGGCTCAGTCAGTTTGCTGCTCATGCAACATTTTGCGCGCTGCGCGACAGCACTCCAGCGCCTGATGGACATGCGAAGCCCGGCGCTGAATGATGCGGGTATCGCTCTTCAAACCTGCGGCGATCCAACCCTGTTCGACATCTACTTCACAGCGCATGACGTTCAGGACTACCGCAGTGCACAACATACCGATCCGCAAGACAACGTGATCTGGAACGCCGTCCTGCACGACAACGGCATCTTCAAATCGCCGGGCAAGCTCTATCCGTCACTCGTTCTGACACAGGCCGATCTGGACCGGACCGAGCAGGCCTTCAGGGTGGCGGCGCAAGCCCTTGCGCATCACAAAGCTTAGCCGCCAGCTTGCTGGGGGCCTTGCACCAGCCCTTTCACCAAGGCATCGACAAAGACGCGGGCATTGGTCAGCTCGGTGCGCCTTTCGGTGAACAAAGCGTAGGCTGGCACAGTGGCAGTGGCGAAATCGGGCAACGGGTTGCACAGCGTGCTATCTGCCAGTGCGTCACGCACGGAAAATTCCGGGAAGATCGCAAACCCGTCCCCCTCAGCCAGAACCGCCCGGATCATCGGGGCACTGTTCACGACAAGCTGACGGCTCGGCGCAATCACGGTTTCACGGCCGTCCTGTGCAAAAAGTGCCATCTTGCGCGGCATCGTTGGGGTGCGCAGCCACAAAATACCGTTCAAGTCTTGCACGTCTTTGATCAATTTGGCCTGTTCAGGCCCGCAGCAAACCACACCGCGCGTCTCGAACAGCTTGCGCGCAAGACGTGGGTCATCCCCAGAATCACCAATGCGAATAGCCAGATCGACGCGCGCTGCGACAGGGTCCAGCACAGTGTCATCAAGTGTGATGTCCAGCGCCACATCGGGGTGCGCCCGCGCAAACCGCGCAACCACGCGGCCAAAGCGGTGGCCTGACGCAACCGTCGGCGCGGTCACGCGCAACCGACCTCTCAGGGCGCTTCCCTCGCGGCTCATGCTGTCCAGCCCGCTTTGGAAGGCGTCGGCTATGGCGGCGGCATGGGGCAAAAACGCTTCTCCCGCCTCGGTCAGTGCGATTTTGCGGGTCGAGCGATACAAAAGCTGACGGCCCAGCCGCGCCTCCAGATCCGAGATCATCTGACTGACATAGGGGGGCGACAGGCCAAGGCTATCGGCCGCCGCGCGAAAGCTGCCTTGCGCGACGACCGCCTGAAACACGGCGACGGGGCGCAACAGATCAAGATTATTCATAAGTAATACCTATCAATGCATTCGGCTAATCGCCAATACTAAAGAATGCTTCGGTCGGTCATCTTCAACTCATCTGCAAATCAGGAGTGAATGATGCTGAAATCCCTTACCGTAACCGTCGCCCTCGCACTGAGCGCAGGCTTTGCCACTGCACAGGAAACATCGATGACCGGACCAATTTACGAAATCGCTATTCAGGAAGTCAAAAACGGCGATGTTGCCGACTGGACCGCCGCACGTGCGCCGCTGCTCGAAGGTCTGGCCCAAACGCCTGGCGTTGAAGAAGACTGGACGCTCAAGGCATTCTTCACCTTCCCGGAACCCGGCCCGCTGCCCGTCTATGTCGGCCTGACCCGCTGGTCTTCAATGGAGGATTTCGGCGCTGCGTCGAATGCGATGATGGGCATGCCCGCAGTGCAATCCTTCTTTGAAAAGGTAAACATGCAAGCCTTCGTGCAGGTTTCTCCCGCAGATGGTGCTCCCTTTATCCTTGAGGATTACATCAACAAAGCCGGTCAGGTTCTTGAGGTCGCCGTGCGCACGCCCAAGGCGGGTCAAGAGGATAACTTCGACGCCGCCCGCGCGGGCTTTTTCGGCAAGGTGGCGGAGCAACCTGGGCATATCTTTGATCGTGAGTTCGTCACGGCGGATGGCCAAAACGTCGTGATGATCGGTTGGGAAAGCCAGTCCGACTTCATGACCGCCCTTGGCGCGCTGTCGCAGATGCCCGAAATGGGCGCCTTCTTCGGCATCATCGACGCCAGCGCCTATCAGGCGGCCATCGTCGAGTAACGCGCAATACAGCAGATAAAGAACGGCGCCGGGCACTTGCGAGTGTCCGGCGCTTCAGCCTGCGCCAAACCGATTGAGCACATTTCGGGTCACGGCAATCACCTGCATGTCATTCCTGACAAGCCCGGCCACCCACTCACATGTCGCCGCGGTAAAGACCGCGCCCGCGCCCTTTTTCCAGTGGATGATCATGCCGTTGCCACGCGCGCAGGCATCCAGTGTCTGGGGCGTCACCTCGCCATAGAGCGCCATCGCCTTGAACGCGGCATCCGCCGCGCCGATGTAGGGCGTTTCGCCCCAGATTTTGTGGTCCGCTTCAATGTTCGTCGCCAGCCCCATGGCCAGAATTTCAATCTCGGGCACGGCGCCATCTGTGCAGGTGGCAAAGGGCAACCCGTCTTCAAACCGATAGTCCAGCCCATCGACCTCATAGCCAAAGATACGCGCCTCGGCACCGATCACATCGCCATAGCCGACCTGCGCCGCGTCAAAGGCCCAGTGCTCGGGGCGGTAGATCGTAAACCCGCCCGCGCCGCGCCCCACGCAGTTGCCAAGCTCCGCATAGACACCGCGAAGCGCATTGACGCCGAATGTCAGCGCGCCGGGCCTCTTCACAGGCGCGATCTCCCATGCGCCTGTCACGAGATGGGCCTGATCGGTGCCTGCCAGCGGATCGTGCTGATCGGCGGTATATTTGTAGCAAACCTGTTGCCGCCCTTCGTCCTCGATCCGCGTTTGCCAAAGGAAGTTGCCAGCAAACCGTGCGACATTGCCGCCCTGTTCAACGTAGGTGTCGACCGCGTCGCGCATGGGTGCGCTCCAGTATTCATCATGGCCAACGAAAACCGCGCAGGCGTAGCGCGTGAGCAGCGCGGGATCCTCCTCAAGGTCATGCAGGGTGACGATGTCAAACTCATAGCCTTCGATTTCGGCCCAGCGGGCAAAGTGGCGCTCGTAACTGGCCCAGCCCGCTGAGGCGTATTTCTTCGAGTAGCCATAGGCATAGGCCCATTCCATATAGGGGTAGCGCACCATGTCGCCGACACGTGGCGGCGTGTCAGTGAGCGCGCGCGGCGCGCCTTCGGGCAGCTTGCAAAACCCGCGCGACCATGGCCGCTGGGTCGAGACGACAGGCGAGAAAGCGTTGCCATCGGGGCCTGTTATCCCCTCATAATGGTTTGATCCGCCCCAGCAGTTATACGCCAGCCAAGTGCCCGTGGCACAGACCAGAACATAGGGCGGCGGGGCGGTATCAGGGGCGGCACGCACCAGAATGATATGATGCTCTTCAATCACATCTTCACCGCGCCGCGCCCGAAGCGTCACGAGGTATCCACCCGGCCGCCAATCTGCGGGGATAGTAAAGGCAAAACACTCGGGCCAGTCGCACCCGTTGACCGAGCAATCCAGTGGGGTGGGGTGATGCTGACCTTTCAGGCCAGTTTCCTGCAAAAGCTGGATATAGTCTGCACAGTCACGGCCAATCTCGAGATCCCATTCAGGCGCAGTTGTCGAGATGTGCAGCGCGACGCGCTCGCCTGGGGCATAGCTCATTTTCGGGGTGTAGCCCCAAATCTCCAGCACGGCATCGTCCCGTGCGGGGCCGATATAGTAGTTGTCCAGGATATGGCGCGCTTTGGCGCGGGTTCTGGGGGTGGTTGCAGGCTTGGGGCTGTCTTGTGTCATGGCTTTACTCCGGCAAATATTTTTCTGACCACGCTTCAGCCGCGACGCCTTGCGCAATCATGCTGTCAATATCGCGCTCCGAATAGCCCAGACGAGCCAGAATGTTGCGGCTCTGTGCTCCGTATTTGGGCGCAGGTCCGGGGATAGTGATTTCGGCGTGCGCAGGTCGGACCGCATTGGGCGCTGCCAGATCAACCCATCGGCCCATGGGGTGGGTGTCATGGCGCACGGCCCGATAGGTGGCGTGCTTGATGTCCACGGCGCCCGCGCTTTCCAGTTGCAAGCCACCTTCACGCGTTCCATGCAGCGAGCCAAGCGGAACGACGCCAACCGACGTGCCAGCAAAGCGGCGCGCCCAATGCGCGATCTTCTCCTGCGCCAAGCGCGCCGCAAGAGCCGCGGTCAGGTCGTCCTCGCCCGTTTGCGCCAAGTCCTGCAATTCGGGAACCCGCGCCAGCGCGGCGTGACGCTCCGTCGGGGCCGCCAAGAACATCCAACCATCTGCCGCCTCATAGCAATGATAAAACGGTCCCCAACCTTGGACCGACCGGCCCGAAGGTTCATCGAAAGGGGCGCGCCCGTCATAGTCATACATGAACTGCGCCTGAATCATCCCGCCCGCCCCCGCAAGAGCGGCGCGCGCTGTGCCGCCTTTGCCTGTCAGTCGCAGCCGTTCAAGCGCCGCGCCAAGCGCGACGCAGGCGCAATACCCTGTGAGCACGTCAATGGTTCCGAAATGGGCATGCTCTTCGGGCGTATCCGGCCCGCCTCCAAAACGGGTCATCACCCCTGTTGCAGCCTGTGCCAGATCATCATAGCCCAGATGATCGGATTTGGGACCAAGGGCAGGCCCACCAAAGGCGTCAAGCAGCACAAGGATGAGCTTTTGGTTTATCTCGGCAAGGCGCGCTTCGGTGAGCCCGAGGGCCGCGCGTTGTGCATCTGTGCCATTCATGGTGACGACGTCGGCTTGCACCACCAGCTTCCAAAGCGCCTCCTGTCCGGCGGGATCACGAAGGTTCAGCAACAGGCTCTCTTTGCCGCGCTGCGCCTGCAGGCCAAAGACGATCGCATTCCAAGGATCAACCGAAGGGGAGACTGGCTGCACCAGCGTGACCTCGGCGCCGAAGCGCGCCAGTGTGGAGCCGATCGTGGGGCCTGCAATCACATTGGTCAGATCGAGAACTTTCAGCCCGTCGAGCCAGCCGCCCGTGCCCTGACCGCCAGTTGCGGGGCGCGCAGGTTCGGCCAGCCGTTCGGGCAGCGCGGCGCGAAAGTCGTCGGTTTCGGGCCCTGCACGTTTTTGCAAAACGCCCCTGTCTTCAGCAAGCCATGCGACATTGCCCATCTGGCGCATCTCGCCATAGCGCGGATCATCGACCTTCAGCACCAGACCAGAGGCCAGCGCATGCGGATCGGCAAGCCACTCCTTGGTGCTGCGCTGCGCGGTTGCAGGAGCTTTGGCCGCCCCGAAGAGCTCTTCCCACTCATGCGCGGGCCGCCTCAGAAACGCTTCTTTCATGGCATTTGACAGGTGTTCACGATCGCGCTCGCCTACAGGATAGCTGCGCAACGCCCATGTGTCCGGCCATTCCGCTTGATCAACATAAACATCAAAATCCGGAAGATCTGCGAGTAGATCGCCAAGGCCCAACACCTCCAGCACCCGACGCGGGTGTGTCACAATGGAACAGGAGACGATGTAAAATCCGCGCCCGTCTGCGCAGGTATAGGTCCGATAGAACGGGTCGAGAAACTCCGACAGCTGTGCGTAGTCAAGATCGTTGGGCAGACCAAGCCGCGCGCGGCGTTCCAGCTCGAATTCGCGGGGAGATTTGTAGCGGTCGGGGTAGTCCTCAACCAGCTCGCTGTTGTAGGCAAGGCCTTCAAAAAGCGCCGACGCTAGTGGCACTTCGATATGCTCGCCGCCGAGCCTGTCACGTGCACCAAGCGCAAACAGAACCGACATCGCTCCAAAGGATGCGCCATAAGCTGAGGCAAGGCCTAGCGGCGTGAAGGACGGGTTGATCCCCATCAATTGGCGGTTGAGGCCCATATCGGTGAACTGCCCCGTGCGCGCCGCAATAACCGCCTCCCACGCTGCAACATTACATAAATCAGGATCGGTTGAGGCAAAGCCGGGCATGGACAGTGAAACAATATCTGGATTGGCGGCCTTCAAAGAGCTCGGCCCAAGTCCCAGCCGGTCCATCACACCGGGACGGAAATTCTCAATCACAACATCGGCGCGCGCCACGAGATCAAGGGCGGTCTGAAGACCCTTGTCAGATTTTAAATCAAGCGTGAGCGCTCGCTTGCCGCGCGAGAGCATGTCAAAGGCCGGGTCGCGCCACCTCGGGCCACCCGGGGAATCGATCCGTAATACGTCAGCACCCATATCAGCCAGCATCATGCCGACCATTGGACCGGCCAGATACTGACCAAAATCAAGAACGCGGATGTGCGAAAGAGGGCGGTTTGGCATGAGGCTGATCCATGTTTGAGAGACGGTGTGTCACTTCACCGTAGAAAACGATTGCCACAGGGCCTATGCTGAAAATGCCAAAATGGAATCTCAAACTGCCAATGACGCGCCTAAATCTAAATGTCGTTCTCTTCGATGCCTTCTCCAACATGGTTTTGGCCTGCCTGCTGGAACCGTTGCGCGTGGTGCGTGACCAGCACGGGCTTGATATCAGCTGGACCATTCTGACCGAGACTGATCTGGCTGTGAAAAGCTCCAGCGGCATCGCCGTGACGCCTGATAGCCGCAAGGCAGAGGCCGTCGCGGCTGATCTCGCGTTGATCATCGGGGGGGATATCTTTCGGGACACGAGAAGCGCCAAGACTTTGCGGCGCAGCCTTGATCCGTTTATCTCGAACGCTACGGTGATTGCCGCAGACACTGGAACATGGGTTCTCGCGCGCTGTGGATACCTTGAGGGACGTAAAGCAACACTGCATTGGCAGCTTCTTGACGAATTTGCCGAAACCTTTCCGCAAGTTGATGTGAAATCGGACAGCGTCGTGCGCGACGGGCGCTTCTGGACATGTGGAACCGCAGCCGCAGCGCTAGACCTTATGCTAGACTATATCCGCGATCATTTTGGCTCAGCCGTCGCGCTCGACGCGGGTGCTATGTTTTTGCATGATAACGCTCGACGACACGGGGCGTCATATCCAGACCAATCGCTGCCTTTTAGAGCATCGCCCACACTCAAGCGAGTTTTGCAAATCATGTCCGAAACGCTGGAAAACCCTGAGCCAATTGAGGCCCTGGCCGCAGCTGCAAATATGCCTGAGCGGTCTTTTCATCGTCTTTTCCTACGTGAGTTGCATATGCCCCCGGGAAAATACTATGTGCTATTGCGCCTTGCGCGGGCGCGCGAGCTGCTTCGCTATGGCGGCATGACGCGGGGTGAAATTGCTCTACGCTGCGGTTTCGCCAGCGCATCAACTCTCGCACGCAGCTTTCGCAAGCATCACGGATCAGCCTTCGTTTGATTTGAAAATCCAAACGACAATCGATACCCGTTCAAGCCACCCTGAACCGGCCAAGGGGCGATGCAAAAGCGCACTTTGTCGTCAGTGTTTGAATGCATGGTTGCGAAATTCGAACGGTTACATGAACGGCTGCTATTTACTCTGCACGGCCGCATCAATTGTCAGCCCACTTCAGAGAGCTTTGCGCTTCTTAAGAACGCAGCGCGCAAATCAAATAAACAGAACGGGCTCCTTGCGGCCCAATGCGTTCGCAGAAACACCGCTTGCCAGCGACTTCGGACACCAGCCGTTCAACAGGATGCTATGCTCTTGTTGTCAGCGCGGTGCTGATGCCTGGGTTTAG
>CALFSV010000312.1 GCA_937916485.1 uncultured Paracoccaceae bacterium
CTCCACTCTTGTATGCGGTTAGACCCTTTTGGAAATCAGCAGAGAACGCAGGGGTTCCCACCAAGAGGGTCAGTGTCAACGGCGGAGTAAAATTAGACCAGTTGGGCGGAGTAAAACCAGACCACTTTCTGTGATGCGGTACGCGGTGTTGCGGGTTGTCCCGGTAGTCCACAGGAGGGACCCGCGCTGCTTCGCGTAGCGCTTGCGTTACGCGGAGCGAAGCAGCGTGGGAGGCGCCTGTGGGCCCACCGGGTCAACCATGACGCTGACGGTTATGCAGGTGTTTTTGGGGATTTCCGCCGTTTTTGGCTTTGGTTGAGACGATAGCTCTCGCCGTTCATCTCCAGGATATGGACATGGTGGGTGAGCCGGTCCAGCAACGCTCCGGTCAGACGTTCCGAGCCGAATATCTCGGTCCATTCGTCGAACGGCAGGTTGGAGGTCACCAGAGTGGCGCCGCGCTCGTAACGCTGGCTGAACACCTCGAACAGCAGTTCGGCGCCGGTTTTACTGAGAGGCACGAAGCCGAGTTCGTCGATGATCAGCAGGCTGTACTTGGCCAACTGCTTCTGGAAGCGCAGCAGGCGTTTCTCGTCCCGGGCCTCCATCAGCTCGTGAACCAGGGCGGCAGCTGTGGTGAAGCCGACCGAGAGCCCCTTCTGGCAGGCTGCCAGACCAAGGCCGAGAGCGATATGGGTCTTGCCGGTGCCGCTGTTGCCGAGCGCGATGATGTTCTCGCGGCGCTCAACATATTCACAGCGCGCCAGCTCCACGACCAGCATCTTGTTGAGCGATGGGATGGCCTTGAAGTCGAAGGCATCGAGGCTTTTGACGGCGGGGAACCTGGCCTGCCTGATCCGCCGCTCAACCATCCGGCGTTCGCGGTCGATCAGTTCCAGTTCAGCGAGGCGGACCAGATAGCGCACATGGTCGGCGCCCTCGGCGGCGCACTGGCGGGCCAGCTTGTCGTATTCGCGCAAAAAGGTCGGCAGCTTCAGGGTCTTGAGGTGATGGGCCAGCAACAGTTGCGGCGTATCGGTCATGACGCGCCTCCCCCCAACAGGCTCATATAACTGGCGGCCGCCGTGGTCGCCACGTTGGCCCGGGGCAGGTAGGGATACACATCCAGATCGAGTTTAGGCGGGCGGCGCTCGATGCGGCACAGCACCAGATGCTTGACGGCATCGTAGCCGATCGCGCCGAGCCGCAGGGCGTCCCTCACCGCGCCGTGAAGCGCTTCCAGATCGAAGGTCTCCAGAAGCCGCAGGACCTGCACGTATTCCCGCTTGCCGGCCTTGCCCATGCGCCCCTCCAGCAGACGACGCAGGGTCGGGAATGCGTCGGGCAGTTCCCACCCGGCCAGCGGCGCGGCCTGGTCCAGAGCGCCGATCTTCTGCTCCAGCAAAGCCAGATAGTGGATAGGATCGAAGACCATATCCTCCCGCTCGTACGAACGGGCGTGCCGGGCGATGATCCCGCCACCGCAACCGATGACCACCTCATGGACATAGCCACGGATCCAGACCTCCCGGTGGCCGTAGGCGACGGGCACGGAATAGTCATTCGTCCGGTAGCGTACCAGCGACAGGGAACTGACCCGTGTGCCCTGCCTGTCGCAGGCATCGAACGGCGCCGGCGGCAAAACCATCAACGCTTCGCAATCGCGCCCGAGGCGCTCGCCGATGGTCTCGCGGTGGCCGCGCACGACGTCGCTCTGCCGTTTGCGGCATTGCTCCTCCAGGTAAGCATTGAAGGCGTCCCAGCTCGCGAACCGGGGACGCGGCGTCATGAAGTTCCGCCGGGCAAAGCCGACTATCCCCTCAACATTGCCTTTATCGTTACCCTTGCCGGGACGGCCATAACGATCCTCGAACAGGTAATGGGACTGCAGCCCGCTGAACGACCGCGTTCGTTGCCGCGTGCCGTCCGGCAGGATGCGCGATACCAGGCACTTGTCGTTGTCGTAGAGAATCGATTGGGGAACCCCACCGAAAAAGATAAAGGCCCTGTTGTGCCCGTCCAGCCAGGCCTCCGTCGTCGCCGCCGGGTAGGAAGCGACGAAGCAGGCATCGCTGTGGGGAAAGGTCATAACAAAAAAATGCGCCCGATGCATGACGCCGGCAATGATCGCATCCGCCTCGCCAAAGTCCGCCTGGGCATGACCCGGAGCATGCGCCAGTGGTACGAACATCTCCCGCAGACGACGGCGACGTTCGCGAACGTAATCCTTCACGATCGTCTGCTTGCCCGTGAAGCCATGTTCGTCGCGAAGACGCTCGAATATCCGCTTCGCCGTGTGATGCTGCTTGCGGTGAACCGTGCGGTCCTCTTCAAGAATACGGTCGATGATAGCCGTGAAGGGCGCCAGCTTCGGGCGCTTCGGCGGCTCGCGGCGCCGATATCCCGGTGGTTCCGCATGCCGCAGCATCTTCCTCACCGTCTCACGCGCTATACCAAATCGACTGGCCGCCTCCCGCTCGCTTATCCCATCAACATGACAGGCGAGCCGAACTCGTAAGTAAAGATCCACGGTGTACATCCTCCCGCCTTCCATCCCCAAAAAGATCGAAGGCTACAGGTGGCAGAGTTTTACTCCGCCCGCGGCAGGAAAATCTCCCGCTTCCGTGGTCTAATTTGTCACCGCCGCATACAGTCAGATTATTCGGTGGAATCGGGTACAATCACGCGCTGGAGATGACGGCCAAGCGGCGATACAAGGGGGTGTCCGGTCG
>CALFSV010000313.1 GCA_937916485.1 uncultured Paracoccaceae bacterium
CGCCGCCGACCGCAACGAAAGCTTTCTGACCGACATCCACGCCCGCGATCACATCATCAAGGCGCGCATGGGCGTGCGGGCTGATGGCACAATCGTCGGGATTGATTTCGACGACATCACCGGGATTGGCCCCTATTCCATGTATCCGCGCACCTCTGCGATCGAGGCCAACCAAGTCCTCAACCTCACCGGTGCGCCCTATGTGATGGACCATTACCGCGCCCGCGCCCGCGTCGTGTTCCAGAACAAGAACCTGATGTGCCAATACCGCGCTGTGGGTCACCCCATCGCCATGGCCGTCGCTGACGGTCTGCTGGACGAGGCCGGGGCCGCGCTGGGCATTGACCCGGTCGAGATGCGTCGCCGCAATCTGATGGCTGATGACAGCTATCCGCGCAATTCCGCCTCTGGCATGAAACTGGCCGACCTGTCGCACCAAAAGTCGCTAGAGGTCTTGGCCGAGACCATGGACTATGACGCCCTGCTCGCGGATCAAGCCGAGGCCCGCGCCCGTGGCGTCTATCGCGGCATCGGCCTTGTTTCGATGGTCGAGGTCACCAATCCCTCGCCCATGTTCTACGGTATCGGCGGCGCGCCGATCTCTGCCCAAGACGGCGCGACTGTGCGGCTTGATGCGGGCGGCGGTCTGCGAATTTCCTCGTCGATCACAGAGCAAGGCCAAGGCACCAACGCCATCCTTGCCCAGATCGCCGCTGGCATCTTTGGCATCCCGATCGAGCGCGTCAAGGTCACCACCGGCGACACCGACACCACACCCTATGGCGGCGGCACTTGGGCCTCTCGCGGCGCGGGGATCGGCGGCGAAGCCATGCTGCAAGGCGCTTTGGCGCTTAAGGAACAGGTGCTCGGCGTCGCGGCGGTCATGCTGCAAACCGAGGCCGCCAGCCTTGATATCGTCGACGGCGCTGTCACCGACGCCACGGGTATCCGCATGACCCTCAGCGATCTTGCCAAGACCGTCTATTACCGGGGCAACGAGCTGCCATCCGACCTGAAACCCGAACTTATCGCCACGCGCCACTACCGCGTCACCGACTTTCCCTTTGTCTTCACCAACGGGGCCATGGCCGCCTATGTCGAGGTTGATATCGAGACCGGGATCACGCAGGTCCTGAACTTTTGGGCGGTCGAGGATTGTGGCCGCGTCATCAACCCCATGCTGGTCGATGAACAGGTGCGCGGTGGCGTGGTGCAGGGCATTGGCGGGGCCTTGTACGAAGAGGTGCTGTATTCCGAGGACGGCCAGATGCAAAACGCCACCATGGCCGACTACCTTGTCCCCATGGCCGGGGAAATGCCCGATATCGTGGTCAAACACGTGGAAACCCCGACCCGCACGTCGGTCCTCGGCGCCAAAGGCGCAGGCGAAGCCGGCACTGGCGGTGCGCCTGCTGCGGTAATGAACGCCGTCAACGACGCGTTGCGACCCTTGGGTGGGCGACTGGATCAGATGCCCATGACGCCCGAGAGGGTGTTGAAGGCGTTGGGGGTGGTTTGAGTTCCGCTATAAATGCGCTTGTAGTTACACATGGTTGTGACGGGCAATATTGCCCACCCTACGCTAAATTTGGACCTTCTGCACATCGCAAGACCCTATTGAACATTAGCTGAACGCGCTCCTTTGAAGGGGAAAACAAAAAAGGCGACCCGTTGGGCCGCCTTTTCGTTCGTGCTGACCGGAAGGATTCACTCAATCGTATAGACGTGCGGCCAAGTGTACCCCGTGTCTGCAACGGCCTTGAGGTAGGCGTTCATGACTTCGCTGCCGGGCATGCCGCGACCATCGGCGTCTTTGGCCTGAAGGTTGGGGAAGGCATCCATGGACACCGCCCAACCGGCGCGGGCCTCTTCGCTGAGGGTCTTGATCTCTGCACCCACTTCAGCCAGCCCTTTGAGGCCGCTTTCCTGACGGGCGTTGAGGGATGCGCCGGCTTGCTCTTCGTAGGCGCGGCCCACTTCGCGGATGATCTTTTGCACATCCTCCGGAAGGCTTTCGAACTTGCGCTGGTTCATGGTCAGCGCGTTGACGCCCATCGCGCCGAACCCGATCAGCGTGTAATAGGGCGAGGGTTCGTAGAACTTAAACCCAAGGTAGGCAGAGGGGAACATCAGCCAGCCGTCATAGACGCCGGTTTGCAGCGACAGATAGCCATCCGGCAGCGAGGATTGCACAGGGATCGCACCGGCATATTCCAGCCACGGCAGGTTTGGACCCGCACCACCGATTTTCACGCCCTTAAGGTCCGCGACGGTCTCCCATGGGTTCGTCGTGCCAAGGTGGTAGTTGTCCCAGCCATGCAGGCCCAGCAATACCTGACGGTACTCAGAGGTGAACTGCTCTTCCAGCCAAGGCACAGCGTCATAGGTGGCGCGCGTGGCCTTCAACTCTTGCGACGAGTCCTGTGGGCCGAAAGGCGCGTAATAGGGGAAGTTGTGCAGGAACAGCTTGGACGGCTCAAAGCACATGCAATACGCGCCGATATCAAGGATACCGTTCTGCACCGCTTCCAGCGTTTCGGCCACGCCTGCGATCGCGCCGCCGTAACCCTCGACGAAATCAACGGTGTGCTCAGTTTCCTCGGCCACGCGGCGCTTGACCTCGGGGACAAAGAAATTGGCGGTATCGGCCACATAGACGGCGGGCCCGTTGGGGTGGCCCGATCCGATCCGGAATGTGAAATTCTCTGCAAACGCGGTGCTGGCCGTCGCGGCAACAAGCGCAGCAGTCCCACCGAGCCGCAGCATCTTTCCTAGATTTGTCATGCTAATCCTCCCTTAAGCATTTTAGTTTCCCGTATGGGGCCTTCTGGTGGCCCCTGTTTTTACGGGCGGTATTCTTATTTATCATTCGTAAATACCTCACAGAATCCCCCAACGGTCAAGCACTTGGTGCGTTATTTATCGATTGCTAAACTTGTGCCTTGACCCTCCGGGGTGATGCGCTAGCGTGGCGCAACAAAAATAACATTGCAGGGGGAGGGGCGATGGGCGCGGCAATCAAGACGGCGCGAGTCGTACATCTGTTTTCGGCTTTCTGGACATTGATATTGGCTTTGCTGATCTGCGGTGACGTGATCGGGCGGATCCTGTTCAATTTTCCGATTCCGGGGACAAAAGAGATCATCCAGAATTCCGTGGTCGCGGTGACCTTTTTGCAGATCCCGCTGGCGATCTATTCCGGGTCCATGCTGCGCACCTCGATTTTTGCCGACGCAGTCCCGCCGTTGTTTCGTAAAGTCTTGCGGACAGTGGCCTCGCTGCTGGGTTTTGCCCTGTTTCTGGGACTGTTGTGGAGCACATGGCCCTCGTTCTGGGACGCGTACCGCATCGGCGAATACGAGGGTGAAGGCGCGTTGCGCGTGCCCACATGGCCGGTGCGCGGCACGGTTCTGGTGATGTCGCTCTTTGGCACTTTCGCCTATCTCACGATGATCTTCTACGACTGGACGGGCCAGTTAGAGGATGAGAATTCCGCGCCGGGCGCCATGCCCGAAGACACCGCAGGTTAAGGAGAAGAACGATGGGAGGAGATATCGTTCTCTGGATGCTGGCCCTTTTGGTGGTCTTGATCCTGTTGGGGGTGCATATCGGCGTGTCGCTGGCGGTCTGTTCGGCGCTTGGGGTCTTTTTGATCCTTGGCAGCACAGAGGCCGCCTTGGCGATCCTTGGAAACACAGCCTATGAGGCAGTGCGAAAGGATGTGTTTGCGGTCATTCCGCTGTTTGTGCTGATGGGGGATTTCATATCGAGGTCGGGCGCGGCGGCGGACCTGTACCGCATCTGCGACCGCTCGCTGAAACGCCTGCCCGGACGTCTGGCGATTGCCACGATTACGGGCAATACGGTGTTTGCGGCTGTGACGGGCGTGTCGATTGCCTCGGCGGCGGCCTTTTCGCGGATCGCGTATCCCGAGATGCGCAAGGTCGGCTATAAACAGACCTTTGCGCTGGGGGCTGTGGCCGGGTCTGCCTGTCTGGGGATGCTGATTCCGCCGTCGGTTCTGCTCATCGTTTGGGCCATCCTGACAGAGATGAGCGTCGGCGCGCTGTTCATCGCGGGGATCATTCCGGGGCTGCTTCTGGCCGGGCTTTTCGTTGCTTACGTGATCATCGCCGCTGTCAGAGATCCCAGCATCGCGCCTCCCTTTACAGAGGATCTGGTCAAGGCCACTCCGGAAGAGGTGAAATCCGAACTGATTGGCGGGCTTGGCATTCTGTCGCTGATCATCCTCGTCATTGGTGGTATCTGGACCGGCTTTTTCACGCCGACCGAGGCCGCTGGTTTCGGGGCCATCGGCGCGCTGCTGATCGGTGTGGTCAAGGGAATGCGCACCAAAGACATCGTCGCCTCGATCATTCAGGCCGGACGCACCACCGCGCCGATCATGTTCCTGCTGATCACGGCACAGATGTATTCGCGCCTGCTGGCCATCGGCGGGGCTGTGAACTTTATCCAGGGCATGTTCCTTGGGGCGGGCCTTGATCCCTGGCAGATCATCATGCTGATGGTGCTGGTCTGGATTGTGCTTGGGATGCTGATCGACAGCGTCTCGATCATCCTGCTGACTGTGCCAATCTTTGCGCCCATTGCGATGGTCTTGGGGATCGACCCGATTGCCTTTGCCATCTTTGGCATTCTGGTGATTGAGGCCGGGTTGCTGACGCCGCCCTTTGGTCTGCTGGTCTACACGGTCAAAGGCTCTGTGCCCGATCCTACGGCAACGCTTGGCATGATATTCAAGGGCTCGACGCCGTATTTCCTGCTGATCCTCGTGGCGGCCTTCATCGTGCTCTTGATCCCGTCGCTGGCCACATGGCTGCCCAAAGCGGTTTTATAGCGTTTCTTGAAATGCCTGCACCCTGACATCGTAAAACACGATGGCAGGGTGCAAACTTTATGATTTTCCGTAATGGGGCGCGCGCGCTATCTGTTACGAAACATCAAACCCGGAGATGACAATGGAACTTGGCTTTTTTACGATGCCCATTCACCCGCTGGACAAGGACTGGCGGAAATCCCTAGCCGAAGACCGCGCGGCCTTCCTGCTTGCCGATGAGTTGGGCTTCAAAGAAGCTTATGTGGGCGAGCATGTCACCGACAAGGCAGAGCAGATCACAAGCTGCACCATGTTTCTGGCCTCGCTTGCGTCTGAAGTGAAACAGATGCGACTGGGCACTGGCACCGTCAATATGCCCAACGCGCACCCCGCTGCTGTCGCCGCGCAGGTGGCGATGCTGGATCACATGCTGGACGGGCGGTTCAACTTTGGCATTTCGCCCGGCGGTCTTGCCACCGACGCCGAGGTCTTTGGCAATCTGGATGCGGACCGGGCAGAGATGTTCCTTGAATGCATCAACACCGTCCTCAAGATCTGGGAGAGCGAGCCACCCTATAACATCAAGGGCAAATACTGGAACATCTCGACCGAACAGGCCGGGATGACCGAGATCGGCCAAGGCATCATGCCCAAGCCCTTTCAACGCCCGCATCCGCCGATTGTGGTGACCGCCGTTGCGCCCTTTTCCAAAGGTGTCACCGAGGCCGCCGCGCGCGGTTGGGATCCGATCAGCGCGAACTTTCTGATGCCGCAATGGGTTGCGTCCCATTGGCCGAAATATGTCGAGGGCTGCGAGCGTGTTGGCCGCAAGGCGGATCCGGCGAACTGGCGCGTGGCAAAGTCCGTCTTTGTTGCCGACGACATGGACACGGCGCGCGCCTATGCGACCGATCCAAACAGCCCCTACCGATTCTATTACTCGCAACTGCTGACCAAAATGCGCAAGCACAACCGGGTCAACCTGTTCAAAGAATACCGCGATCAGCCCGACGACGAGGTCACGCTGGACCGGGTCTGCGAAAAGCTGATCATCTGGGGCACACCGGACAAGGTCGCCGATGATCTGCTCGCCTTCCGCGAAGAGGTCGGTGATTTCGGCACGCTGCTGCTGGCTGGCAAAGACTGGGCGGACGTAGAGCTATCACGCCGTTCGATGGTGCTCTTGGCGGAACAGGTGAAACCTATGGTGAACTCTGCCATCGCGGCCTCGTCGAAAGCCGCGCAATGACGCTGGTCGATCTGGGCGGCGTGCGCCTGAACACAGCGGTG
>CALFSV010000314.1 GCA_937916485.1 uncultured Paracoccaceae bacterium
ACTTCAATGAAGTGGATGAATGTTCAGGACTGGATGCGCTTTTGACCAACCGTGTCCAGGCAGCCCTGGGCTTACCTGTTGAAACAACTCTGCATGACGTGAGGTGGGGGGACGAAGACCGCGATGGCGATGCCGGTTTTGTTTGGGTCTTCGAGATTTCTGGCGCGACCCCGCCAGCGCATCATGTCAATGGTTTCGAAGGCTCAGTAGGGTACCGCCAACCACCGATGTATTTTCGGTTGGGCGGATCCACACTTGCAGGCGTTGCCAAGCCAGGCTCCATCGTCTGGTCGCGGATCTTCATAGAAGGTGACGCTCTGCACATGGACATTGGCACCGGTCAGGCGTTAGCCCTTTCAAAGCGTGAGACGCAGCGCCGCCTTGATGCCACGACACCGCAATGGCCAATCATGCACGCGCAATTGGACGGGATTGATAGGGACAAATTTATGGCCCGCCATAAGGCCAATCATGTGAATGTAGTCTATGCAAACAATGCTAAATCCGCACTTGATGCGGCTCTTTGCCGAGCAGCACTCGCGCGGGCGCTGGGGATCAAGGTACATCTCTGTGGGATTTAGGCTTACTTTACAGCACCTGCGGCCATTCCTTTGATGATAAAGCGTTCTAATGCAATGCCAATGACGATCAACGGTAATATCGCGGCGAAACTTAGCGCAGCCATAGACCACCAACTTATGCCCTGACTGCCGGTTTGGCTGGCCACCATCACTGGCAATGTTTTGGCATCGCTTGACGTCAACAGAGCTGCAAAGAAGTATTCGTTCCAGGTCAGAACCAAAGATAGAATAAAAGCTGCGACCATGCCAGGAAGCGCAATTGGCAAGATGATCGTCAAGAATGCGCCCCAAATCGACAAACCATCGACGAGAGCGGCTTCTTCCAACTCAGAAGGTATTGAACTGAATTGATCGCGCATGATCCAGATGACAATGGGCAAGACTGTTAAAGTATATAGAAGAATCAAACCAATCCGCGTGTCCAACATGGCAAGAGCTTTGTAGAGAACGAGAAAGGGCAAGGCCAAAACCACTGGGGGCAGTATTAATTGGCTGAGAAAGAAAAAAGAGATGTCTGAATTTCGCATGAACCCAAATTTATAATTGAAACGCGATAGCCCGTAAGCGGCGCAACTGCCCAAACCAACGGCGATCACCGAAGCCGATACAGCAATAACCACAGAATTCCAAAACCGTTTCAGGAACTCGGCCCGAACGGTGCTCTCATTGCCGATGGTATCAGGCGAAAGCCCAAGCGACCGCCAACCCAACCATCTCGGGTTATAGTCCCAGTAGGGAACGATATTTCCTTTCATCACGTCGGGGGCCATCTTGAAGCTGGTCGTGATAGTCCAGTAGATTGGGAACAGAGCAATGAATGCCCACAGGATTAGGATTCCATAGATTACTGCCCGCCCCGTAAAGCGCTTGGCCTTAAAGGCGCGATCTGCATTGCTATCGTGGAAAATCTGATCTGACATCTTAGTATCTCGGTCGCATCCAGCGGTCCGCCCCCTTGATCAGGATAGTCATCGCAATAACTATAACCACCAAATAAAACATTGCGAGCATTGTTCCGTATCCGACATTTGACCGGTCTCGGTATTCGCGGAAAATGAAGGATGTGACGCTATCGGTGGCGCCGCCCGGTCCGCCGGAGGTGACATTTATAATAATATCTGCAAGCTTTAATTTGAAAATAATGCGGATCAGGATTGCAGTGATCGAGACTGGCAGCATCAATGGGAATGTCACTTCCCAGAACCGTGTCCAAGCGCTGGCGCCATCCACCTCGGCGGCTTCATGCAACTCTTTAGGAATGGCCTGGAGTCCAGCAAGGATCATGATCATCATAAATGGAATGTATGTCCACGCATCCATAAGCATGATCATGAGACGAGCAATTTCGGGTGAAGAAAAGAAAGATGGATTGTCCACGCCCATTTCGCGTAGCATACGTGCGATTGGGCCAAATCGATTTTCCAACATCGACTTGCCAATCATCCATGAAACAGCAACTGGCGAGAGCATCAGAGGTAACAAAAACGCCACTCGAAAGAATTTACGCCCTTTAATCTGGGCATTCAGTAACAGCGCAAGAACAAAGGCAAAGGCATATTCTACGATGATGGCGAGCGAATACCAGACCATGTTGCGCATTGCGTTCCAATAGAATGGGTCAGCCCACA
>CALFSV010000315.1 GCA_937916485.1 uncultured Paracoccaceae bacterium
ATGCGGCAGGCCTGCGCAGTTATACATTAAGCCGCTGGATGCTGAACGAAGGCGCAATGAATTTTACCGTGCGCTATTCCGACCAAACTGCCGTTATCGGCTAACTCGATTCAAGGAGGCAGCAATGTCGGACCAGAAACAGAATTTCATCGGTGGGACTTGGGTGCCGGGGGGGGCCAACGCCAACATTAACCCCTCCAATACTGCGGATATTGTTGGGCATTATGCGCGCGCGGATGCAGCACAGGCGCAGGACGCGATTGCGGCGGCCAAGGCCGCTTTCCCTGCATGGTCACGCAGTGGGCTGATGGAACGCCATGCCATTTTACGCCGTGCCTCGGACGAGATACTTGCCCGCAAGGAAGAGCTTGGTCGGCTGTTGTCGCGCGAAGAGGGTAAGACCCTTGCAGAAGGCATCGGCGAGACCGCGCGCGCGGCCCAAATTTTCGACTTCTTCGCAGGGGAGGCCTTGCGGCTGACGGGCGAAACTGTGCCGTCGGTGCGGACTGGCGTGGGTGTCGAGGTGACCCGCGAAGCGGTCGGTGTGGTGGGGATCATAACGCCTTGGAATTTCCCCATCGCCATACCGGCGTGGAAGCTGGCACCCGCGCTGTGCTTCGGCAATACTGTCGTCTTCAAGCCTGCGGATCTGGTGCCAGGCTGCGCATGGGCGTTGGTCGATATTTTGCAACGCGCGGGTCTGCCAGATGGCGTGCTGAACCTTGTGATGGGACGTGGTTCTGTTGTGGGGCAAGCCATTGCGGAAAGCAGTGATGTGGATGCGCTGACTTTTACGGGCTCTGTGCCCACGGGGGCGGCGCTTGCGATGGAATCGGCCAAGCTGATGCGCAAGTCCCAGATGGAAATGGGCGGCAAGAACCCCTTTGTGGTACTCGCAGATGCTGATCTGAATGTGGCTGTGGATTGTGTGACGCAAGGCGCGTTTTATTCCACAGGCCAACGGTGCACGGCATCGTCGCGCATCATTGTCGAGGACACGATCCACGACCAGTTTCTGGCGGCGTTGAGCGAGCGGATCAGTGCGCTGACTGTTGGAGATGCGCTGGACACAAGCACCCAAATCGGTCCGGTCGTTGACGAAAGCCAGCTGGCGCAAAATGAAAACTACATTCGGATCGGTGAGGCGGAAGGCGCACGCCTTGTGAGCGGCGGCGAGCGACTGACCCGCGCCACGACAGGGTTCTTTCAGCGCCCGGCGCTCTTTGCCGAGTGCACCAATGACATGCGTATCGCGCGCGAAGAAATCTTTGGCCCTGTCGCCACAGTGATCCGGGTAAAGGATTACGACGCGGCGCTGGATGTGGCCAATGACACGGATTTTGGCCTGTCTGCGGGGATCGCAACCACCAGCCTAAAACACGCCATCCATTTCAAAAATAACGCCGAGGCCGGGATGGTCATGGTGAACTTGCCAACAGCAGGTGTCGATTTCCACGTGCCCTTTGGCGGGCGCAAGGCGTCCAGCTTTGGCCCACGCGAGCAAGGGCGCTATGCCGCTGAATTCTACACAACGGTCAAAACGGCCTATACGTCGGCCTAAGTAAGAAAGGACATAAGATGATCTACGAGATGCGCGTCTACTCCTGTGTGCCGGGCGGAATGCCCGCACTTTTGCAGCGGTTTGAAACCACAACCCTGAAAATCTGGGAACGGATCGGACTGCGCCCAGCGGGTTTCTTCACCACGCTTGTTGGGCCAAACAACCATGATCTGACGTATTTCTTGGTATGGGAGTCATTGGCCGAGCGTGAACAACTTTGGAATGCGTTTGCCAGTGACCCCCAATGGGTCGCCGCACGTGCGGCACATCAAAAGGCACATGGCGAAGTTGTCGCCAACATTGCATCTAGCTTTTTGTCGCCAACGTCCTTTTCGACAGTGAACTAGAGCAGCGGTGGGTGCTGTCAGACGGTGCTGTCAGACGAATGAGAACTCGCATCGGATTGCTAGCGCAGCCTGAATCTATGCGCTCAATAGTTGGCGCCACTCAGTAAGAGCGGCGGTTCGATTGAGCTTGAAATTGATGCGTGAATAGAGATGCAGTTACCAAACAAAATTACCCCCGAATGAATTTACAACTCTAATACTAAAGGCCCGTGGTCCGAGACGCGGGGCCTTATGATGGGGGGCCCCGG
>CALFSV010000316.1 GCA_937916485.1 uncultured Paracoccaceae bacterium
GCTGTGACTTGATCTTGGCGTCGGCCACGACCTCGTCAGCGCGATAGATTTCCTTGGCGATGGTTTCCATCTTTTCGAACAGACCCATCTCGTCTGGGTAGAGCGGTTTGTAGGCCGCTTTGCCGGATTCCGCGATCTCGACGACCTTATGGGCCAGATCCTTGATGCCCTCAGACCCTTTCGCCCAGTGCATACACAGGATCGCCTCGGTGCCCTGGCTGGCCACATAATCCTTAACCGCTTGCACTTCGGCCTCGGTATCGGTGACAAAGTGGTTAATGGCAACCACAGCCGGCACCCCGAATTTCGCCATGTTTTCAAGGTGACGACCCAGGTTCGCGCAACCGGCGTTAACCGCAGCCACGTCTTCGTTGCCCAGATCCTCTTTCTTCACACCGCCGTTCATCTTCATCGCGCGCACGGTGGCGACGATGACCACTGCGTCTGGCTTCAGCCCCGCTTTGCGGCACTTGATGTCCATGAACTTTTCAGCGCCCAGATCCGCGCCAAAGCCCGCCTCTGTCACAACGTAATCGGCCAGTTTCAGCGCCGTCGTGGTCGCCACAACCGAGTTACAGCCATGCGCGATATTGGCAAATGGGCCGCCATGCACAAAGGCCGGGTTGTTTTCCAGCGTCTGCACAAGGTTCGGCTGCATCGCCTGTTGCAGCAACACCGTCATCGCACCATCGGCCTTGATATCGCGCGCAAAGACCGGCGTGCGGTCGCGGCGATAGGCGATGATGATATCCCCCAGACGCTTTTCCAGATCCGCCAGATCCTTGGACAGGCAAAGGATCGCCATGACCTCGGACGCCACGGTGATGTCAAAGCCCGTCTCACGCGGGAACCCATTGGCCACGCCGCCAAGGTTACACACGATCTCGCGCAGGGCACGGTCGTTCATGTCCATCACGCGGCGGTAGGCCACGCGGCGGATATCGATCTCTTGTTCGTTGCCCCAATAGACGTGATTGTCCAGCAGAGCCGCCAACAGGTTATGCGCCGAGGTAATGGCGTGAAAATCGCCCGTGAAATGGAGGTTCATATCCTCCATCGGCACCACTTGCGCATAGCCACCGCCAGCCGCCCCGCCTTTCATGCCAAAACACGGCCCCAAGGACGCCTCGCGAATACAAATCGCCGCCTTCTTGCCGATCGCGTTCAGACCGTCGCCCAAACCCACCGTCGTCGTCGTCTTACCCTCACCGGCCGGTGTAGGGTTGATCGCCGTCACAAGAATCAGCTTGCCATCAGGCTTACCAGACAAACTCTTAATAAAGCTTTCAGAGACCTTCGCCTTATCATGCCCAAACGGCAGCAAATCCGCCTCAGGAATCCCAAGCTTGCCCCCAATCTCTTGAATTCGCTTCTTAGACGCCGCGCGCGCAATCTCAATGTCGGACATGGTCAGCTTCCCAGTATATCGCCGGCATTCAAACCGACAGTTGCAGCCCATTCAGAGGCAGGTTGTTTCGCTCCACCAGCGGGCTTGACGCGTTTGATCAAAACACGGCCCCCGATGCATTGTACGGTGACGCCAGCGTCGGAAATCTCGATGACTTTGCTCGAAACCCCATCGCCCGGCACACGGGCACTGTCAAAGATATCAACAGCTTCACCGTTGAGCGTGGTCCATGCGCCTGGCGCAGGATTTGTCCCCCGGATCAGGTCATAGACCTGGACTACGGGCTTGTTCCAATCGATGCGCGCGTGCTTTTTGATACAGCGCCGCTCGTAGGTTGCCTGTGATTCATCGGGAACTACATGTGGTGGTTTACCCCCCCGAAACAGATCACAGACCTCAAGAACGGAGTCGACCGCAGAGGGGTAGATCTTTTTGAAATAGAGGTCGATCACCGTGTCATCGGGGCCGATAGGACATTCCCATTGCAGCAGGCTGTCACCCTCGTCGAGGCCATCGTTGGGGTAGAACCAGCTATAGCCGGATTTGGTCGATCCCATGATGATCGGCCAGTTGACCGCCGAAGGACCGCGATGCAGTGGCAAAAGCGAGGGGTGAAAGCAGATCGAGCCATGGGTCGGCGTGTCGCGCGCGGCCTCAGGAACAAAGACATTCACAAAGGCCATGACCATCAGATCGGCCTGCAGCGCGGCGAGTTGATCAAGGTCGTCCTGACCGTTGAAATTCGCGGGCTGATAAACCGGCAGACCTTTTTCCAGCGCGAACTCCTTGATCGGATCGACGGGCTTGCCCTCTTTGTCCGGCTCGCAATAGACGGCGATGACATCGTCAGTTCCGGCGTCCAGCAGCTTGGCAAGGACGTCTTTGCCAAAGGCCTGCTGGCCCATCACGATCAGGCGCATCTTACTCATTGTGCTGCCGCCTTTTTCACGTCGCCCACCGCGCCGCTATCGATAACACGGGCAAGATCATCACCTTGATAGCCAAGGACCTGCATCAGGATTTCCGTGGTGTGTTCGCCCAGCAAAGGAGAGCGGATCACGTCTACGGGCGAGTCTGACAGTTTGATCGGGCAGCCCACGCTCGTGTAACGGCCACGTTCAGGGTGATCGACGTCCACGATGGTTCCGGTGGCGCGCAGGCCCTCGTCTTCCATGATTTCCTTGGTCGACAGGATCGGACCAACGGGAATGTCGAGCGGGTTACAAAGGTCCATGACCTCGAATTTGGTCTTTGTCATGGTCCATTCTTCGACCGCACCAAAGATTTCGTTCAACTTGTCCAGACGCTCTGGCGGGGTGGCATAGCCGGGGGCGTCCTTCCACTCGGGCTTGCCGATCAGATCACAGACTTTGCCCCAAACGGCGGCCTGCGTGATGAAATACGTGTATGCGTTCGGATCGGTTTCCCAGCCCTTGCATTTCAGGATGCGGCCGGGCTGGCCACCACCTGAGTCGTTCCCAGCGCGAGGTGTCGCATCGCCAAAGGGCACGCCCTCGCCAAACTGGCTGTATTCCTTAAGTGGTCCGGCATTCAGACGCTGCTGGTCGCGCAGTTTCACGCGGGTGAGGTTCAGAACGCCGTCCTGCATCGCAGCGCTGACTTTTTGGCCGCGACCGGATTTCTCGCGGTGATAAAGCGCGGTGACAATGCCCAGCGCCAGATGCAGGCCCGTGCCACTATCACCGATCTGTGCACCCGTGACCAAAGGCGGACCATCGCGGAAACCTGTAGTCGAGGCAGACCCACCGGCACATTGCGCGACGTTTTCGTAGACTTTGCAGTCCTGATATTTGCCGGGCCCAAAACCCTTGATCGAGGCAAGGATCATGCGTGGGTTGATCTCTTGGATCCGCTCCCAAGTGAACCCCATGCGATCCAGCGCGCCGGGGGCGAAGTTTTCGACCATGACGTCGCATTCTTCGATCAGACGGGTCAGCACCTCTTTGCCAACTTCGTTCTTCGAATTCAGCTCGATAGACCGTTTGTTGTGGTTCAGCATAGTGAAATACAGGCTGTCCGCGCCGGGCACATCGACCAGTTGCTTGCGTGTCGCGTCGCCAACACCGGGGCGCTCGACCTTAAGCACATCGGCCCCGAACCACGCCAAAAGCTGGGTGCAGGTCGGTCCTGACTGCACGTGGGTGAAGTCCAGAATTTTTACGCCTTCAAGAGCTTTCATCTGTCTTTGTCTCCGTCGCGTCCCGGTCTTGCCCTGGGACCTTTTGTTCAGGTCTGAGGAGGAGGTCCCGGATCACTCCGGGACTGCTCTGTCCCTCGTGTTACTTTTTCTTCACCACGCTTTGTGGGTTGAGATTGCCGATACGTCCGCTTTCTGTGCCAGCTTGCGGGTCGATGATCGCGTTCACCAGCGTTGGCTTGCCAGAGGCAATCGCCTCGCGCACGGCGCGTTCCAGATCATCGGGCGAGCGGGCAGTGACGCCAACACCGCCAAAGGCCTCCATCATCATGTCGTATTTGGCTTCGGGCACAAAGACGGTCGGCGCAGGATCGGCGCTGGTGTCATTGGTATCGGTGCCGCGATAAATGCCCGAGTTGTTAAAGATCACAACGCAGATCGGCAGGTTATACCGGCAGATGGTTTCCACCTCCATCCCGCTGAAACCAAAGGCACTGTCGCCCTCGACCGCAACCACGGGGCATCCGGTTTCGACCGCCGCCGCGATGGCGGTGCCCATGCCAACGCCCATCACGCCCCAAGTGCCCACGTCCAGACGCTTGCGCGGTTTGGCCATGTCGATCACCGAGCGGGCGAAGTCGAGCGTGTTCGCGCCTTCGTTCACAAGGATCGTATCGGGGTGCTCGTCAAAGATCCGTTTAAGACGGCCCAGCGCACCATGGTAATCCATCGGCACATTGTTGTTCTGCAACTTGGGCGCCATGCGCTCGACGTTGCTGGCGGCCTTGGCCTTCACCGCATCGGTCCAAGAGGCGTCGGGTTTTTGCCAATCGCCCATCTTTTCGGTCAGCGCGGTCAGACAGCTTTCGATATCACCGACCAGAGGCGCATCAATCGGCTGGTTGCTGTCCATCTCTTTGGGGTCGATGTCGATATGGATGAACTTTTTCGCCCCCGCCTCGCCCCATTGCTTGCCCTTACCGTGGCTGAGCAACCAGTTGAGACGCGCACCGATCAGCATGACGCAATCGCTGTCCTTCAGAACCAGCGAGCGCGCGGCCCCAGCGTATTGTGGATGCGTGTCGGGCAGCAGACCCTTGGCCATCGACATGGCGATATAGGGGATGCCAGAGCGTTCGACGAACTCTTTCACCAGATCATCGCATTGCGCATAGGACGCGCCTTTGCCGAGGATGATCATTGGTTTCTTGGCAGATTTCAGGACATCCAGCGCGCGATCAATCGCCTTGGGCGACGGGAATTGCGCAGGGGCCGGATCAACCACTTTGACCAAGGACGCTTCGCCCTTGGCGGCTTCCATCACTTGTCCGAACAGGCTGGCGGGCAGATCGAGGTAAACACCGCCCGGACGACCAGAGACCGCAGCACGAATGGCGCGGGCGACGGCAATCCCGATATCCTGCGCATGCAGAACGCGATAGGCGGCCTTGCACAGGGGTTTGGCGATGGCCAACTGGTCCATCTCTTCGTAGTCGCCTTGCTGAAGATCGACGATCTCGCGCTCTGACGAACCGGAAATCAGAATCATCGGCCAGCAATTCGTCGTGGCATGGGCCAACGCGGTCAGACCGTTCAGAAAGCCCGGCGCAGAAACCGTCAAACATACACCCGGCTTACCCGTCAGATAGCCCGCAATCGCAGCCGCATTCCCTGCGTTTTGCTCATGACGGAAGGACAGCACGCGCATGCCCTCGGCCTGCATCATGCGCCCCAAGTCGGTGATCGGAATACCGGGCACGTTATAAATGGTGTTCAGACCATTCAACTTGAGCGCGTCAATCACAAGGTGAAAGCCGTCAGTCAGGTCTTGTTCCATGTCAATAGCTTCAGCGGCTTCGCCTGCCATGTTCTCTCTCCCTAATGCCCCGTGGTTATGTTACCCGGTGGCCTCTTTGCCTTTTTGAACGTTTTCCAGCTTGGTCCACGCCCGACGCACATGCACATGCAAGCGCATCGTATGTTCCCGCACGAGGCGCTCTGACAAATCAGGGTCGCGCGCCTCAAGTGCTTCGATTATCTCCATATGGTCCACGACAGACCGTGTGGCCCGGTCGTTTTCCTCTAACGCGCGCCGCCGCACCGCATGCATATGCATGAACAAGCCATCCGCGAGCGTTTTCAACATCTTGCAGCCAGACATCTCCAGGATCATCTGGTGAAACAGAATATTCGCCTCGGAATATTCCGACAGATTTGCGCTCGAAGAGCTTTGGCTGTGGCGCAGCGCATGTTTGCGCAACTCGCGGATTTGCACGTCTGACGCATTTTCCGCAGCAATCCGGGCCGCCATGCTTTCCAACGCGGCCCAAGCCACGATCATTTCAAGGATCTCATCCAGCGTCTTGCGCACCAGATAGACACCTTTACGCGGGCGGATCTCGATAAATCTGTCTTGTTCCAGTCGGGTCAGAGCCTCGCGCAGAGGTGTACGGGACACTTGCAGTTGATCCGCCATAGACCGTTCATCCAGCCGCAAATCCGCATCTTCGTCATAGATGTTCATCTCAATGATCGCCGCGCGAAGCATATCGTAAACACGATCCTTCAGCGTGAAATTGGTTGCGATCGGCTTGAGCTTCATTCTGGACTCTCAGTGGTTCAAGTGGTCGTTGGTATACCGTACGCCGTATTAAAAAAATAGCAATACCAGTGTTTGGAAAGTTTATGCCTTTAGCATAATGGCCAGATTTTTTAAACTATTCCAGTAAGTTGCCAAATTTTTCCTGTGTTTTCGCTCTGGCCCCGATCAAAATTTTCTAAAAAATGGAAACCCGTTCGGAAAAATGGTAGTTGGTATACCAAGGCGAGTCGATCTTACGACCCGTCCCGAAAGTGACAAGGAAATCCCTATGCTGATTCGCGCCTCGGACTCTGTGCTTTGCGTGATCGATATGCAGGAACGCCTCGTGCCCGCGATGCAGGCCCCGGCCCGTACTTTGCGCAATGCGCGCACCCTGCTGCAGGTCGCCGAAGAGTTGAACGTTCCGATTTTACTGACAGAGCAATATCCGGCAGGCTTGGGCCATCTGGTGCCGGACATCCGCAATGCAACCTCTGCTCCCGTCCTTGAGAAACTGCATTTTTCCTGCATGGAAGATCCCGGTTTTGCCAGTGCCTTCACCTCATTGAACCGCAAGCAGGCTATCCTGACCGGGATGGAATCCCATATCTGTGTCATGCAAACCGCCGCCAGTATGATCGAACAGGGGTTCGAGGTCTTTGTGGTCTCTGACGCCACCGCCTCGCGGACGCTGGACAGTGAACAGGCATGTCTCACCCGGCTTGGGGCAATCGGGGCTGGCATTGTCACGACGGAAATGGTTGTGTTTGAATGGCTGGGCCGTGCGGGAACGCCTGCCTTTAAGAATGCTCTGAAGCTTATAAAATAGCCCGATGGACAGCCTGTAATGACGACGCCCCGACCATGGCTTACCTTGACCAATTGTGGTTCTTGGTGTACCACAAACCACGAAATTGCCAAGCCGCACCGCGCGACAGGCCTATAGGAGAGACGCTTGATGATCCTTTCCGAGTACAAATCCAAAGAGCTTCTCTCGCAATATGGCGTGGCAGTTCCTGAGGGCCGCGTCGCAAGAACGGCAGCCGAGGCAGAGGCCCTGTGCCGCGAGGTCA
>CALFSV010000317.1 GCA_937916485.1 uncultured Paracoccaceae bacterium
TGAAACAAGAAGCGGTCGAACCAGCAGACGGCGCCTGCACTTACTCCGGCCACGGTAAGCCCGCGCCGCGCCGCATCACACAAGACGCGGTCCCACCCGTTGCTACGCCAGAGGGCAACCATTTTTTCGGTATCGCCGCCGCCCACGTAAATCATGTCGAGTGCGTTCAGTTTGTCCGCAAGGGATTGTGCATCCAATTTCATCGGTAGGTGAACATGGCTAGTGGTTTCACCTGCAAAACGGGCGTGAAAACGCGCGACCTTAAGCGGGTCGTCATTACTGGCCGTTCCGATAAACCCGAGTCGTGGTTTAGTTTGACCCGCCTGCCTCAGGCAAAAGTCGTCAAGCATCGAGTGGGTCTCATTGGTAAAGCCGCCGCCACCTATTGCAGTCATGGTGATGCCCTGCACGCCTAGCCCTTTCATGTTGTTTTCAAATGGACCCCTCAGAGAACTGTATTTGTTCTGTGCCTGTCAACCGGCAACTATGGGGAGGGGTGCAGGCCCTCATATCGATTATGGATGAGGTTTTTCATATCTATTAATAAGCCAATTTGCGTTTGTCGGTTTGTAACTGCAGGAAGGAACATCTTTTTAAAGCGAGCGCGCAAAAGCCGCTCCGCGACATTGGGAGGAAGAAACATGAAAAAACTAATCACGATGGTATCCGCGATTGCGCTTTCCGCTGGAATGGCCGCAGCCGAACCAAGCGGCACATTCCGTCAAGCACACGAGCTTGGCTTTGGCGCGCAATCGAGTCTTGATCCGATCTCTAAGGGGCGCGTGTTCCAGATTACCGAAAAGATTATGAGCCGGCTTGTGCGTCCTGGTTTGGATGGCAAGCCCCAAGCCGATCTTGCGACAAGCTGGGAAGCCAACGAGGACGCAACCGTCTGGACGTTCAAGCTACGCGAAGGTGTGATGTTTCACGATGGGTCCACATTTGAAGCGGCGGATGTAGTTTACTCGCTGAACCGGGTTCTGGATCCCGAAAGCGACAGCCCGGCGCGGTCTGCGGTGAAAATGATCACAGAAGTGAAAGCGCTGGACGGTATGACTGTGCAGATCACGCTGGACACACCTTTTGCCGACATGCCGTTGCAACTGATGGATTACCGGTTGCGGATGCTGAACGAAGGGTCGGGCGATACGATTGCGATGACCGGCAACGGAACTGGCCCCTTCAAGGTCGAGAAATTTGATGCGGAAGGCACCACAACCCTTGTTGCAAATCCCGACTATTGGGAGGGTGCGCCCGGTGTGGCGCGGATGGAGATCATTGGCATTGCTGACGGTCAAGCCCGTTTGCAGGCGCTCTTGGGCGGTCAGATCGACATGGAGCGGGGGATTACTGCCCAGCAACAGGTCATGCTGAAAGGTTCTGACAAGTTCAACGTTCAGGTGATTCCAACTGGCAACTGGCGCGGCCTTGTGTTCCGCACAGATGTGGAACCGTTCAGCGACATTCGCGTCCGTCAGGCCGTTCGCATGGCGGCGGACCGCGAAGAATTGGTGGCATTGGTGTTGGGCGGCGAAGGTGTCGTCGCCTGTGACACACCAGTTGAGCCTAACGACCAGTATCGCGCTGCCCTCAGCTGTCCGCAGGACATCGAAAAGGCCAAGGCGCTGTTGGCCGAGGCTGGCTATCCTGATGGCATCGACATTGACGTGCATGTTGCGACGCTAGAGCCCACATGGCCCACCTTGGCCGTCGCTTATCAAGAACAGGCTGCCGCTGCGGGCATTCGTGTGAACGTGGTGCAGGCCCCGACCGATGGCTATTGGTCCGAGGTCTGGATGAAGAAAGACGTGGCTGCGACCCGCTGGAACGAACGCCCTGCAGATCAGGCGCTGCACGAGATCTACCTGTCGACTGCAAAGTGGAACGAAAGCTACTACAAAGATGAAAAGCTAGACGCGATGTTGGGCGATGCCCGTCGTGAGTTGGATTTCGACAAACGCAAGGCGATTTATGTGGCAGCCCAAGAGCACCTGCTGGAGACTGCTGGCACGTTGATCCCCTACACAGTGACCAAGCTGATTGGCGTATCGTCGCGGGTGTCAAACCTTGACGAGGTCAAGAACGACGCTGTGCGCTGGCACATGATCACGGTTGAGTAACTTGGCAGTTCATTGCTGAATCGGAGGAGGGCGTGCGGATATTCCCACGCCCTTCGTCTCTCTAACAAACGGATATTGACCTATGCTGGCAATGCTGCTCCGCCGATTGTTCCTAGGGCTTGTCACAGTCTGGATCGTCTCCATGATCATTTTCGCCGGTGTCGAAATGCTGCCAGGCGACAGTTGCACAGCGTTCCTTGAACGCGAAGCCAAAGGCAAACTGCTAGAGAATTGCCGCGAGGCGCAAGGCCTGAACCGTCCCGCAGCAGAGCGGTATTTTGACTGGGCCACAAGTGCCGCGCGCGGTGATCTGGGTATCTCTGCCAATGGCGAAAAGAGCATTGCCGAACTGGTCGGCGACCGGCTGGGCAATTCGTTGCTGCTGGCCGCGTGTTCGCTGGCGCTCGGGGTGCCTTTGGCGATCTTCCTTGGTGTTGTCACAGGCCTGTGGCGGGACCGCCCGGTTGATTTGGCTGTTTCCACGTTGGCAATTTTCGCCATGACGATCCCTGAATTCGTCTCTGCGACGGTTCTGATCCTTGTCTTTTCGGTCTGGCTAGGGTGGTTACCAGGCATTGTGCTGACCTCTGCCAGCGCGCCGGCATCCGAGTTTTTCCCCGAGATTATTCTGCCTGTTTTAGTGCTGACCATGGTGATGACCGCGCATATCCTGCGCATGGTGCGGTCTTCGGTAATAGAGGTCATGGCAGGCGACTATATCCAGATGGCGACCCTCAAAGGTGTGCCGTATTGGCGCATCGTTTTCCGGCACGCATTGCCGAATGCGCTTTTGCCCGCGATCAATGTTGTCGCTTTGACGATAGCTTGGCTTTTGGGCGGGGTGGTCGTGATCGAAGTTGTGTTCAATTACCCCGGACTGGGCCGTATGATGATCGACGCCATATCTGACCGCGATTTACCCGTTGTCCAAGCCATCGCGCTGATCGTCGCGACGGTTTACGTCTGTGTGAACCTGTCTGCAGACATATTGACTATGTTCGCCAACCCGCGCTTGCGCACCTTGCACATGAGGCGCGGATGACCGTCACGTCAGCCTCTCCACAAAACACCCGTTTGATGCGGACTTTGTCGGTCCTGCGCGATGTCGTCTCGCGCCCATCAGGTGCGATTGGCCTTTTCTTGGTGGTTTTCCATGTGGTGCTGGCATTGGTCAGCCCATGGATCGTGCCGTATGACTACAAGGCGATGAATTCAGCGATGATGCTGACAGGGCCAGAGGCGACCCACTGGCTGGGCACCGATCATCTGGGTCGCGATGTCTTTACCCGTGTCCTCCTTGGCGGGCGCGAGGCGCTTTTGGTCACAGGTATCGCGACGCCCATCGCGGTCACATGGGGTGGCTTTGTTGGAATCCTGTTTGGGTTGATCGGCGGGCGTATCGACGAAGTGTTGATGCGCGTTGTTGATGCCTTCCTGTCGCTGCCATGGATCTTGAAAATGCTGGTGCTGATTGTAACTTTTGGCACCGGCATCGAAGTGCTGATCCCGACGCTGGCGTTCTTCTACGGCATTCCGGTGATCCGCATCGCACGTGCTGCAACCCATGATGTTGTGGCGCGCGACTTCGTCTCGGCAGCCCGTGCCCGGGGGCACAGCCGTATGACCATCATCCGGCATGAGCTACTGCCCAACGTGCTGGACACGCTGATGGTTGAGGGCGCGATGCGCTGGTCGTGGATGTTGCTGGCGTTCTCGTCACTGTCGTTCCTCGGATTTGGTGTGTCTCCGCCAACACCTGATTGGGGTTTAATGATTGCGGATGCCCGCGGATTTATGTCGTTCGCGCCTTGGGGCGTTCTGGGGCCGGTCATTGCATTGTCCTCGCTCATTATCGGGATCAATCTGACAGCAGACGCTTTGGCCAAGGCCCTAGGGATTGACCGTGCACAAAAGGCGCCAGTATGACCGGACCGTTGATAGATATCCGCAACATTTCTGTCGGGTTCACTGGCAAGTCCGGCGCGACCCTGCCGGTGCTGCGCAACATTGACCTGAAGGTGAATGCTGGTGAGAGCATTGGCATCGTTGGGGAAAGCGGGTCGGGAAAATCGACACTTGCCTTGGCTGCGATGGGATACCTCAAACGCGGGCTGCGGCTGATGGATGGGTCTGTCGCCTTTCAGGGCCAAGACATGTTCGCCCGCACACGCACCGAGCTGGAGCAGATCCGAGGCGGCGAATTGGCCCTGATCCCACAGAATTCCGGACAGTCTTTGACGCCAACTTTGCGGATTGGCGCGCAACTGGTTGAGGCGTTGCGCCTGCACGCGGACGTCCCCGAGGCGCAGTATTCTGCCAAAGCGATTGAGCTGTTGGGGCAGGTGCGCCTACCAGACCCAGCCGCAATTATGACCCGCTTTCCACATGAGCTGTCAGGCGGGCAACAACAACGAGCGGCTATTGGGATGGCATTGGCCGGTGAACCGACGGCGCTGTTATTGGACGAACCAACCACTGGGTTGGATGTCACGACACAGGCGCATATTCTCGAATTGCTACGCGATATTGCCCGAGATCGCGGCATGGCCATGGTCTATGTCAGCCACGATCTGGGGGCCATTGCGCGGGTCTGTGACCGCGTTGTGGTGATGTATGCGGGCGAGGTGGTTCTGGAAGGTTCCACACGTCAGGTGCTCAAGACGCCGATTCACCCTTACGCGCGCGGCCTGCTGGCCTCGATCCCGCGGCTCAGCGATCCGCGGCTGCCAGTTGCGTTGGACGGGCGGCCCCCAGCACCGGGTGGGGCGGGGCAGGGGTGTTCCTTTGTTGATCGATGTGCCCTGGCGCAAGACGGGTGTCGGACCAGCCGCCCCGATTTTGAGCGTCTGCCAAGCGGCGAGGCGGTGCGGTGTTTTCACTATCAAGAAGCGCATCAATTGTCATTGACCGGAAGCGGTGCAATCCCCGCCAGCCTTGATGGGGCGTCACCCTCAGCCCTTCATCTGGATGACCTTGCGATCAGTTATCGCCGGCCCGGTTTGTATGACAAAGTGCTGGGTCGCGACAGCGCAGGCGTTCCTACAGTTGACGGGATCGAAATCACGGTGGCCAAAGGCGAAACACTGGGCCTTGTGGGGGAAAGCGGCTCGGGTAAATCAACAATTCTCAAAGCGATTGCGGGGTTGTTGCCGCCATCGGGCGGCAAGATCACAGTCGCTGGAGGACAAGCACTTGCGCCTGAGGTTGAACACCGCAGCCCGGATCATCTGCGTAAAATTCAGCTGATTTTCCAGAACCCTGATGACAGTCTCAATCCACGCCAGACCATTGCCCAGATCCTTGAGCAACCGCTGAAATTATACTTTGGCCTGACGGGTGATGCGCTACATCAGCGGTCTGCTGAGATCCTTGATCGCGTCCGCCTTGGTGCGCACTATCTGGATCGTTTGCCCAGCCAGCTTTCTGGCGGGGAAAAGCAACGGGTTGCAATTGCGCGTGCCTTTGCGGCTGAGCCTGATCTGGTGCTCTGTGACGAAGTGACATCGGCGCTGGATGTATCGGTGCAGGCTGCCGTCCTAGATTTGTTGAATGATCTCAAGGCGACCCAAGGCACGACCTACGTGTTCGTCAGCCATGACCTTGCTGTGGTGCGCGCCTTGTCTGACCGTGTCGCGGTGCTCTATCAGGGGCGGCTTTGTGAACTGGGGCCGTCGGCTGATGTCTATGCCATGCCCTCGCATCCGTATACCGAAGTTCTACTGGGCGCGGTGCTAGAACCTGACCCTGACACGGCCCCAACGCTGAGCGCTGATGATGTGGTTGAGCTGTCACCACCCGCGCAGGGGTGTCCGTTCCAACGCCGTTGTCCGCGCAAGATCGGACGGATTTGTGACACTGATACACCGCCCTGGCAGCAGGGTGTAAAAGACCATACAATCAAGTGCCACCATTCGATTGCGGACCTTGCAGCGGCTCAAGCCGAAGGTGCAGCGGGACAACGCGCTTGAGCAAGCTGCGCTTGGCAGAGGCGCGCGTGTCCGTGCCCATCGCGCAGGCCCACGCACAAGCGGTGCAAGTTCTAAGGGCAAATGGCTGCGATGCCAAATATGCAGAAGCGATTGTCGATCATCTGATGGATGCGGAACTATGCGGTGTAGAATCCCATGGCATTATGCGCGCCCTTCAGTATGCGGATGAGTTCAGACGCGGCTATCTTGTTGCCAATGTGATTCCAAACGTGACCTCTGGCTCCAGTGCAACTGTGGACGTTGATGGGGCTGGCGGGATCGGCATTCTTGCGATGAACGCTGCCACTGACGCAGGGATCGTCGCGGCGCGAAAACATGGTGTTGCCGCCCTTGCGGTGCGCAACATAGGCCATACTGGGCGGTTGGGTGCCTTTGCCGAAAGAGCGGCAGATGCGGGATGTCTGTTCATCGCTTGCGGCGGTGGCGCGCGCGAGCGTTGGCGTATGGTCGCCCCATATGGCGGAAGCAAAGCGGTACTGCCAACAAACCCGTGGTGTCTGGGTATTCCGGGAGGCGCGCAGGGTCCTGTCGTTCTGGACTGCGCGACCGGCCAAGTTGCTGGCGGGTGGATTTATGCGGCACAGCGTGCAGGTGCGACGCTGACTGAGGGATCGATTGTGGACAGCAGTGGCAACCCATCGACAGATCCAGCGGACTACTTCAATGGCGGCGCGATCTTACCAAAGGGTGGCGTTCTGGGTTACGGTCTTGCCACCATGGGCGAGCTGATTTGTGACGCGATGTTGGGTCCGGCAACACTTGAGTGCAATACGTTTATTCTGATGGTGGACACGGGACTATATCGCGCGAAGAGTTCTCTTCAAAACGCTGCAGAAGCCATCTTGGATGAATTGCGTAACTGCCCACCTGCACCAGGGTTTGACCGGGTTGAAGTTTGTGGCGAGCGCGAACAGATACATCGGGCGCAGACGTCTATCTTGCGTTTGCCCGCCCGTACCTGGGAGGCTCTCGTCACGCATCAATAGTGCAATTGGTGGCGCATGTTGCGCGGGGCGGCCGTAACTTTACACAACCGAGACTTAGGTGTTTAGATTTTTCGACTGAATAAGTGAGGTGGCTGATGGATTTGCCAACATTGTTCGAAG
>CALFSV010000318.1 GCA_937916485.1 uncultured Paracoccaceae bacterium
CGGTGCCGCCTATCGCCTTATGACACGACTACAGTTACCGCAGGGTAGCTTCGTGCTAACCAGGGACAGCGTTTACTTGGCAACAGCTGCTGCTCGGATCATGATTGGTCATGATCCACTTCCGTTAGTGAGCGCGATAGCCGCCTATCCATCACGGCCAAAACGCAAATGACCTAGTCGAAAAACTCATCCATCGGATCGACATCCCAAGGCTTGCAACGGAGCGAACGGTGCTGGGGTCGAACCCATGAAAAGCCACAAGATATTGAAATATAATACCTTTAAAGCCCCGTCCTGACCACAGAACTTCATTCTGGAAGGTATTTCTCCGACCACGCCTCGCTCGCCGCCCCGCTGGCGATCATGCGGTCGATCTCGGCCCCAGTGAACCCAAGCGCCGCGAGCACCTTTTGGGTCTGCGTGCCGGGTTTGGGTGCTGCAGCGGGAATAGTGATTGGCGCGTGCTCAGGCCGTACAGCGTTTGGGGCGACCAGATCGACCCAGCGGCCCATGGGATGGCGGTCGTGCCGGATAGCCCGGAAAGTGCTCTTTTGGATGTCTTTCTCATCGTCCACTCTTTGATGGTGACGATGAGCCAAGAACACTCTCTTATCAATTTGCCCTATTTGGACCCATAAGCGCTGACGTCAGACACTCTCGTCCAGATGCCAGCGCCACTTGCTCGATTTCATGCCCGCAATTCGGCGTTTTCGGATCTCTGAGGCAAACATGGGACCAAACCGGGGCCACCAATATCTCACGGTTTCATGACTGACATCGACGCCGCGTTCGTGGAGCAGATCTTAGACGTTCCGGAGCGACAAAGGAAAGCAAACATACAGCATCACCGCCAGGCGTATGAGCTCGGGCTGGTTTTGAAGTACTTGAATGAGGCAGGCTTAGTCATTCCCAAACGCTACGCAACCGCCCTGCCCGGCTCAAGCGAAGTTATTCTGACAAGACCCACGGCTTTCTTGCGGAACTTTCGGCAGGGGATGAAAACCTTTACCCATTTGTCTTAAATGATTTTCGCAGCCAGTCAGCATCGCAACCACGATCCCCGAGAGCCAATCTGTATCCAAGATTGTTGCATTCTACGACGTCAGAGTAGCAATGCCTTACAAAGCTGACTCTACTCATACATTCGAATGCTGACGCCGCCGTCGACCACAATGTTTTCGCCAATCATGAACCGAACTTCGTTGGACGCCAGTAATGCCGCTACCGCCGCGACTTCTTCAGGGCGGCACAAGCGTCCCGGAGGCTGCTTCGCTTCCGTTTCGGCCCGCACGCGCGCCGGATCCGGGTGCCGGTCAAAGTCGTCCTGCGCGATCTGCGTATCAGTATAGCCGGGCGAGATCGCGTTCACCGAAATACCGCGATCCGCATATTGCAATGCAAGCGACCTTGTTAGCCCCAGCAAGGCGTGTTTCGCAACCGGATAAGGAAAGCTGTCCCGGATGACGGTAAAGGCATGGTTCGAAATGATATTGATGATCGCGCCATCCTTGTTGGCCAGCATGTCCGGCAAGACCGTCCTTGCACAATACCAGGCCCCTTCAAGATCAATCGCCATGCAGCGCCGCCAGTCCTCGGGCGTCGTGTCAAGTGGGTCACGGAAAACGTTGATGCCGGCATTGTTGACAAGTACATCCGCGGGGCCCAGTTGCTTTTTGGTGGCGTCAACCATGGCGCGAACCGACACCGGATCGGCGACATCACACAAACAAAAGCCGATACCAGCGCCTGTCAACCGAGAAATTGTCTCTGCCGACGCGCGTCCTTGCGCATCGTTCACATCGGCAATCATCACCGCGGCACCTTCGCGTGCGAACCGCGTTGCTATGGCCGCACCGATCCCCTGTCCGGCTCCGGTCACGATTGCGGTCTTGCCTTCGAGCCTGTTCAGCAAGCCGCCGCCGGTAGCCGCACCTGATGTCGTCATATCATACTTCCAACTGCCAAAGCCCCAACCAATCTGAGCCGGGCGCGATCCCACGCAAGGCAAGGCCCGGGGGGTTGACCGCCGCAAGGACCTGGCCGCCTCCTCATTTTGCCAGCCGTTTCACGACCTGCCCGGCTCTGTTCCAAAAGGACCCAATTGCCGGGCCAACCGCCGCGTCACATCAAGCCCGGCGTCAGAGGGCCGCAAAGCAGGAGCGCGGTCGAATATTTCCAGACCAGCCCGCAGCGCGAACAGCCGTTTGCCGTAACAGATCAGATGTTCAATGGACTGCATCACAAACGTGATGGCGGGCAGCGCCGCCGTATAGGCCGATTCGGCAGCGTCATGCTCGCCTGTTTGCCACAGACGCTGGATCCGCACCGCATGATCGACGATATCGGGGGCGAGGATAAACCCCTGACACCCGGCGCGAAGGTTGTCCGGCATCTCCAACCCGCCGCGCCCGTTGAGCAACACCAGATCCGGCCCCGCACTCGCGATCAAGCCGCTAATGTCCATTGCAGAGCTTTCTGCTTTCACATGTGTCAGCCCGGGTGCGCGCCCGCGCAGCGCCACGATATCGGAATCCGTCAGGCCGCGCCCCAGATAGGCAGGCGCGTTTTGCACGGCCCATGGCAGCGACAGGGTTTCCCCCACCCGCGCGAAGAAATCCAGGTATTCACCCGCGTTGTAAGACCCCGCAATCGGCGGCTGAAGGATCAACCAGTCCGCTCCCGCTGCCGTCGCATGGGCCGCAAGCGTAACCTGTTCCGCAACGGAATTGCCCGCGATCGTGACGGACAGCGGAACTCGCCCAGCGATATCCACGGCGGCCCAGTCGATGAGCATCCGGCGTTCGTCCTGGGTCAGCTTCAGCACTTCGGTGGCAAGGCCAAGCACGGTGATCCCATCGACCCCGGCGGCGATGACCCGCTCGACCTGCAACCGCATCAAGTTCCGATCGAGCCGTTCCTCAGCATCGTACAGCGCATAGACAACGCAATGAATCCCGGGAAACCGACGCATCAGTGGCTGTCCCGTGGCAGGCCGCGGAGCTGGCGCAAATGCCGGAAACGCTCTATGCCCTTGATCCCTGCCCCTTCGCCCAATTGCTGCACGGTGTCGCGATAGATCGCCTGCCAGGGCGTCTGGCTCTCCGGCGATGGATAGCCCCCCTGCTGCATCAGCGCGGCACGGCGCGCGGCCAACTCGGCGTCCTCAAGCAGCATATCGACGGTGCCCTTGCCCAGGTCGATCCGCAGCCTGTCACCGGATTGCAGAAGTGCAAGCCCCCCGCCCGCCGCCGCCTCGGGCGACGCATTGAGGATGGACGGAGACCCCGAGGTGCCCGATTGCCGCCCATCACCGATGCAGGGCAACTCCTCGATGCCCTGCCGCAGCAGATAGGCGGGCGGACGCATGTTCACCACTTCCGCACTTCCGGGGTAACCCAGCGGCCCCGCGCCACGCATTACGAGGATGGAACGTTCTGACAGCCCATAAGCCGGATCGTCGATTCGGGCGTGGTAATCTTCCGGTCCGTCAAAGACCATTGCCACACCCTCGAAGGCCTCCGGATCCATTGGATCGGACAGGTACTTCGCTCGGAAACTGTCCGAAATTACTGATGTCTTCATGATGGCACTGTCGAACAGGTTGCCCGTCAGGATCCGGAACCCCGCCTGCTTGGCCAAAGGCGCCTCAAAAGGCCAGATCACCTCAGGAAGTTCTGTTTCTGTACCCGCCCAGTCCTCCGCCAGGGTCTTGCCAGTCACAGTGAGCGCGTCCTCGATTAGGTTGCGCTCGGCCAGCATGGAGACAATCGCAGGGACGCCGCCGGCATGGTGGTAATCCTCGCCAAGATACTCCCCAGCAGGCTGAAGGTTGACGACCAACGGCAGGTCGAAGCCGTGATCCTGCCAGTCGGCCAACGACAGCTCGACCCCCAACGCATCGGCAATCGCCGCGAGGTGGATGGGCGCATTGGTCGAACCGCCGATCAGCGTGTTGACCCGGATCGCATTCAGAAATGCTTCACGCGTCATGATGTCAGAGGGTTTGAGATCCTCTGCGACCATGCCGACAATCCGGCCCCCGGTCCGCCACGCCATTTCCGCCCGGTCGCGATGTGGCGCCGGGATCGCCGCGGAGCCCGGCAATTGCATGCCGAGGGCCTCGGTGAGGCTGTTCATCGTTGTGGCCGTACCCATCGTGTTGCAATACCCTGTCGACGGTGCCGAGGAAGCCACGAGGCGAATGAACCCTTGGTAGTCGATTTCTCCCTTGGCAAGCTGGCGGCGCGCCTCCCAAATGACAGTGCCGGATCCAGTGCGTTCGCCCCGGTGCCAGCCATTCAGCATCGGCCCGACCGACAAGGCGATGGCCGGAATGTTGACCGTGGCCGCCCCCATCAGGCAAGCAGGCGCGGTCTTGTCGCAACCGACCATTAAGACGACCCCGTCTATCGGGTAGCCGTAGAGGACTTCCACGAGGCTCAGGTAAGTCAGGTTGCGGTCAAGGGCTGCGGTCGGCCGTTTTCCGGATTCCTGGATCGGGTGAATCGGAAAGGAAATCGGAATGCCGCCCGCCGCGATGATCCCGTCGCGCACACGCGCCTCGAGCGTGAGGTGGTGCCGATTGCAGGGCGAAAGGTCGGAGCCGGTCTGCGCGATGCCGATGATCGGCTTGCCGGACTGCAACTCCTCCAGCGACAGGCCCCAGTTCATGTAGCGCTCAATATAAAGCGCGGTCATATCGGGGTTGCCTGGGTCGTCGAACCAAGCGCGTGAACGCAGACGAGGTTTCTCGGTCACAAGATGTCCTTTCGCGGTGTCAAAGCGACAAGCCGGCACACACCAGTCACGCGCTCAGTCGAGCCAAGGTCTGTGAGCGGCGCAAAGCTTTCCAGAAAGCTCTCGCTACCATGATCTGCGGCCGTCAGAAGATGGAGATGCACGACAGGTCCCGCCATTGCAGCGCGCACGCTCAATGCACCCTCGGCCAGAACGCCGATCCCATGTCCATTGGCATCAGTGAGGCTGGCAGAGGCAATGCCGCGCTTGGTGCTGCGGAAATCGTTGGTGCCCTCGGCGATCTGATCCTGTACCCATGGCCAAGTGGGCGGAAGGCTTTCCCCGGCCTGCGGGCGAAAAGCGAGCGCTTCGCCGATGGACCGGTCGGGGTGATCTTCGGGCCAAGGATCGTCCACGCCGGCGCGCCGCCAGGATAGCCTATCAAAGCGACGCGGCAGTGACAGAACTAGGCCCGACTGCCATTGCTTGAATGCCTCTGACAAGACGAAGTCCCAACTCAGGCCAAGACTGCCATCAGCTAACAGATCTACGCGCAAATGCCCCTCGGCGTTGGCATAGGCCAGATGCAGGTCCAGCCCGCTACTGCTTTGGGTCACCGACACCACCCGCCCCTGGTTTGTCGCGTTGCCGATACTGGCGACCGGATCGTTCAGACGCACGCCGCTGGTCCGCGAGGCTTGCCGGGGGATCAGGGCTAGATCCGGACCGCCGATCCAAAGCCCACCTGGTCCAGTAAGATCGCCCGCGCCAGACAGGGCAAAATTGCCTAGGCTCCAACCCGGACCGGACCGGCTAGTCGCGACTGCCTCAGGTCGCTGAGGCGTGGTGCCCAGACCGATGGCGAGATGTTTCACTCTGTCAT
>CALFSV010000319.1 GCA_937916485.1 uncultured Paracoccaceae bacterium
ACTTTACGGGTCCTTCCTGGCCGTAAACCTATACGGGGGGGCGAGGCCCGAGGGTTTCCCAGTGACACCCTGCAAAACACCCGTTTCGTTTCGCTTTGAGGCGAACCCCAACAAAACAAAGGCCTGATGGTCTGACACAACCCGCCTGAACCGAAATGAGGATCCGACCCCATTTCGCTTTCGGGCATCCCCAAGGACATTCCCATGGACGTCGTCGACCTGCCGCTCGAGCAGATCATTCCCTATGCGCGCAACCCGCGGCGCAACGAGCAGGCGATTGCAACGGTCGCGGCCTCGATCCAAGAATTCGGGTGGCGGCAGCCCATCGTCGTGGACGAGGCGATGGTGGTACTCGCCGGGCACACGCGGCTGGAAGCGGCTCACCAGCTCGGCTTCAAGACCGCGCCGGTGCATGTCGCCAAAGGCCTGACGGTCAGCCAAGCGCGGGCCTTCCGGATCATGGATAACCGTTCCAGCGAGAACGCTGAGTGGGACAAGGATCTGCTGAACCTTGAACTGGCGGACCTGCTGGAGGCTGATTTCGATCTCGGGCTGACTGGCTTCACCGAGGATGAGCTAAACGCACTGATGTCGAGCCTCGAGGAGGGCACCGGCCCGCAGGAGGGTGAGGACGATATTCCGGAAACCCCCGAGGATCCAATCAGCCGTCCGGGGGATCTCTGGATCCTTGGCAACCACCGGCTGCTCTGTGGCGACAGCACGGTCGCCACGGATGTCGAGCGTCTGCTCGGCACGGTCAAACCGCTGTTGATGTGCACAGATCCACCGTACGGGGTCGAATACGATCCCAGTTGGCGCAACCAGGCAGGGGCAGCCAAGACAAAACGCACCGGTAAGGTGCTGAATGACGATCGCGCCGACTGGCGCGAGGCTTGGGCCCTTTTTCCGGGCGATGTCGCGTATGTCTGGCATGGCGCGCTGCACGCGGCGACGGTCGCCGAAAGTCTCGAGGTCGCGGGCTTCACCATCCGGTCCCAAATCATCTGGGCCAAGGATCGGCTTGTCCTGAGCCGGGGTGATTACCACTGGCAACATGAGCCAGCTTGGTATGCCGTGCGCAAATCCGGCAAGGGCCATTGGGCAGGGGACCGCAAGCAAACCACGCTTTGGCAGATTGCCAACAAAGATCAGGACGAAAAGACCGTCCACGGCACGCAAAAACCCGTCGAATGCATGCGGCGGCCGATCCTTAATAACTCCAGCCCCGGGCAGGCGGTCTATGAACCCTTCATGGGATCGGGCACCACGCTGATCGCGGCCGAGACGACAGGACGGGTTTGCTACGGCATCGAGCTGAACCCGGCTTACGTCGATGTAGCGGTTGCGCGTTGGCAGAAATTCGCAGGCAAGCAGGCGTTGCTTGACGGTAACGACACCACCTTCGAAGCGCTGAAGGCTGAACGTGAGGCCAAATGAAACAATCCCGCCTCATGTCGCTGGTCGAGTCCGTCGCCAATGTGATCGTCGGCTACGGCGTTGCGGTCTTCACGCAGATCCTGATCTTCCCGATCTTCGGCCTGCACACTACGCTCGGGCAAAATCTTGCGATGGGCGGGATATTCACTGGTGTCAGCCTGGTCCGGTCCTATCTTCTGCGGCGCTTGTTCGAGCGGATCAGGGCTTCCAGTCGCTCCGGCGGCCATGGCGAACATGCAGAACCTGTACCGCACCGTCGATGACAGCAAAGTAGATGCGCCAGCGCGTTGCCTTGCCGTAAAGCGCCCGTCGGATCGGCTGATCGAACTCGCGCGCCTCGGGCGCGATAGGGTGGGCTTCTGGTATCATGCCGAGGGCGAGGATCGTCTCGCGCATGCCCGCCAACCATTCATCCGCCGCCCTTGGGTTGCGATCACGCAGGTAGTTCCATGAAGCTTTTAGATCATCTGCCGCATTTGGCGTAATGATCACGGGCAGCGAGGAAGTCATTTGGTCCGCGCGAGGCCGTCGAAGAACGTGTTCGCATCGGTGCCCTCACCAGCACGAGCCTGCGTCAGACCCTTACGGATGCCCGCGACGGTTTCGGCATGGTCGAGTTGATCCTGCATGTCCTGCCATGCGGCGGCATCCATCACGACGACGGAGGGCTTGCCATTCACGGTCAGAATCTGCGGCCGCCCGGTTTCCTTGATGTGCGCGATAAGGCGAGCAGAGTCCCGCTTGAACTCTGTGAGGGGGCTGATGTCCTTGGTGATGTTCATGGTGGGCTCCCGACGCGCATCTAATTCAATGCGAATATAGTGCGAATTGCGATGCGCGTCGAGAGGTGACGCGCTCAGCAACGAGCGTTTATCCCGGTTACGGGAAAGCACAGCTAGATGAGGCCGAGGCCTTTCAGGCAGCTGGCGGTGTCCATCAGCTGATGCGTCGGCACTTCGATCTTGATGGTGAAGCTGTCGGCAAAGGTCTGAGCGTAAACGCCGCCATCGTCCATCAAGGCCATCTCGATTTCGTCGAGCACGA
>CALFSV010000320.1 GCA_937916485.1 uncultured Paracoccaceae bacterium
GTAGCCCAATTTGGGCGGCCAACACAGGCGAGATACCTTTGAACAACGCATCAAACACCAGCGCCGAATAGGCCCCGATCGACAGCAGCTCGGCATGGCTGAAATTGGCGAACCGCAGCATATGCATGACCATCGTTAACCCTGCCGCGCCAAGCGAAAGCACCGCGCCGACAAGTATACCATCTAGCAAATGCTGGATCATTCCCCTGCCCTCATGCGTTTGCCGCCAAGGTAGATGTCAGCGACAACGGAATTGCCCAGCAGATCAGTAGCTTTACCATCAACCTGGTTGCGACCTTCAGTGAAGATATAGCATTGATCCGCCAGCCGCAGCGCTTGATTGACGTTCTGTTCGACCAGTAGAATGGTGGTGCCCGTTTCCGTCAAGGCGCGTGCCATTTCCAGCACCTCCTCTGCCGCTTTAGGGGCCAGTCCGGCAGAAGGCTCGTCCATCAAGATCAAATGCGGACGCGTCGCAAGGGCCATAGCGACCGCGAGAAATTGACGTTGCCCACCTGACAATGCGCCAGCCTTCTCGGTCAGTTTGTCGGCCAGAACAGGAAACTGCATCAACAATTCTGCACGCCGCGCGGCTTGATCAACTTTTTCGCGGCGCAACGCCAGATCAAGGTTTTGCCCGATGGTCAGATTGCGAAAGATGTTGTCAGACTGAGGCACATAGGCGATGCCATGCGCCGCCATTTGGTCGGGCCGTATGTTGGTGATGTCGTCCACGCCTTGCAAAATTGTCCCGCTGGAGACTGGCAAAAGCCCCGCAACTGCTTTGACTAGGGTGGATTTTCCGGCACCGTTTGGCCCGATAATTACCGTGACCGTACCGCGTACCACTTGGATGGACACGTCATGCAGGATCGGTAAATCGGGCACATATCCCGCCGTGACACCCTGCACATCCAGCGCGATATCAGGCATTGGCCGTTGCCCCTAGATAAGCGTCGCGCAGGATCGGGCTTTGTTGTGCTTCCTCTGCGTTGCCTTCAAACACCACGCGGCCTTCGGCCAAAGCGATTATCGGATTACAGTGTCGCATGATAAAATCCATGTCGTGCTCAATGATCACAAATGTCTTGCTCTGCGCATTTAAAGCCTCGATCTTTTCGATCAAAGTGCCGGTCAATGTGGGGTTCACACCTGCGGCAGGTTCATCCAGCAGGATCACCTTCGGATCGCCCATTAACACCCGTGCCAGTTCCAATAGCTTCATCTGCCCGCCAGAAATCTTGCCAGCCGGATGATCCGCCAGCGGCGTCAGCGTCATAAACTCAAGTATTTCCATGGCGCGCGCATGGATTGCGCGTTCTTGCGCCTGAATCGCCTTGCGCGACAGAAACGGACCAAGCAGCGTTTCGCCAATTTGCGCCACAGGGGCCAGCATTACGTTCTCAAGCACCGTCATCCGCGCGAAAGGACGCGGGATTTGAAAAGTCCGCCCCATACCACCCACAAACAACCGTTCTGGTGATTGCCCTGTGATGTCCTTACCATCCAGTGTGACGGTGCCAGACCTGGGTGTCAGATTGCCGGTAATGGCGTTAAAAAAAGTGGATTTTCCTGCGCCGTTTGGCCCGATTAATCCAGTGATCGACCCCTTCTTGATCGAGATAGAAACATCATCAACGGCCCGAAATGCGCCAAAGTTGTGGGTTAATCCGTTTGTAGACAGGATCGCGTCAGTCATCATCGCCCCAAAACCTGATCCTGGGGCCGCGTATTCAGGTTGTACTTCATAATACTTCCGTGCCGCGAGGTCCGATCCGCTTCTAATCCAAAGACCTTTCCAGCCGGGCCTTTCGCCTGCCGTTGCAAAGCGTCGATTTCGGCGTGGTCCTCTCTGTCTAAGGTGAATTCAAACGTTTCAAGCGTTTTTGGCAAGTGGCGGGCATACCGCGCACCGACAATCCCGGCAACGACTTGCGGCTGATCTAGCACCCAGCGCGTGGCGACGGAACTGAGCGATACACCATGTCTATCCCCAATCGCTTTGAGCAAGCTAAGTAACGCCTGAAACTGTTCCCATGCACCAAACTCATCAATGATCAGACGGTATTTGACCAAGCTGCGGTTTTCGAACGCAAAGCCCGGGTCAGGTTGCCCCAGCCATTTGTCGGTCAAAAACCCACCCGCCAGTGTGCCATAACACAAAAGCTGTATATCGTGATGCTTGGCCCAATCGGTTAACCCATATGTCGGGCGGCGATCCAGCACTGAATATTGCACTTGGGTTGCGGCAATATCAAAACCTGCGTCCACAAATCGGGCTGTCTGTTCCAGATCCCAATTGGTCACGCCGAGGTTGACGATTTTACCTTTCTTCTGGCAATCCTTAAGCACATCCAATCCCTCGACTGCGTTGCCAAGGGTCAAATCCCACCAATAGAATTGCACCAGATCCAACTGCTCAATCTGCAAGCGCTTGAGAGAGCGATCGATGATCGCTTCGACTTCATCTGCACGAAGATTGGCAAGACGGGTCAGGTCGGGCACCAGTTTGGTGTGGACTATCACACGATTGGCGACTTCGGCCCCTCGGCGACGACGTAAATCAGCGATGAACTCGCCAATCATCTCTTCGACGCCGGTATAGATGTCCGCGCAGTCAAAGGTCGTGATGCCGGCATCGACAAAGGCTTCCATATCCAAAATC
>CALFSV010000321.1 GCA_937916485.1 uncultured Paracoccaceae bacterium
TCATCAGGATCGGATCTTCAGCTGCCAATGCTGAGGTCAGTTCGGCCACCATAGCACCTTCACTTCCACCAGCGATCGCGGTGAACGGTAAATCAATGGCTTCGACCACGTCACGTGACCGTGTACCCCAATCGGCAGGGTATGTGATCAAGCGCCCCTCGGGGAAAGTCTCGGCACCGGCGAACGCCTGCGCGCAGTCGTAAAGCGCGCTATAGCTTGGCAACCCGGGGCATTTTTCTTCCATATAGGGTGGATAAATCCATCCCTCTTTTGGCTCCAGTCCAAGACTCCCCAACACAACGATCTCGCCGGATTCGACGGCCTTTGGGTAGATATCACCGACGTTGTTGCTCCAGACTTCGGTCTGGAAATGCAAGTTACCTTGCGACAATCCCGCGTGCTGTGGGAGCGCACCGGCGCTGACATACTCGATAGTATAGCCCATCTTTTGCAACAGTTCGCCCGCCACATATGTTGAGAAGTGCTGACCTGTCCAGTCATTCAGGATCACTTTGATAGGGTCGCTGTTTTCAGGCACGTCGCCCGCGAGGGCGGCGCTGCCCGAAGCAAGCAGGGCGAACGCAATTACGCCCGCAGTTTTCGAAATCGTTTTCATGTTCTCTCCCTTTCGGTGACGTCTGGCAATGGAGTTTGCGCACGTGCGTCGTTCTAATTTCTAAAAACTTACCATTAGAAAGTTTTTTATGTCAACGGTTGAATGTTGTGGCTTTTGCGTCCACAACTTATGCAGAAAAACAACACCGTTTCAGTGAGGGTTTCACCAGATGCGATCCAGCTCCATTCGCACCATCAGGCGCGCCGAACTCTCCCGTGCAGCCTTTGAGGCGGTGATTCGGTACGGGCTGCGCAAGACGACACTGGACAAGGTGGGCGACATTGCCGGAGTTTCAAAAGGCGTTGTTCTGCACCACTTCAAGGACAAAAGCGCCCTGCTCGAGGCGGTGTTTCGCAGATCGAACTCACTGCTCAGCGAATCCGTGGTTGAGCTGTATCGCTATGCGGAAACGCCGTACGAGCGGCTCTGGGCCATCATCGTCTCTAATTTCTTTGAAACGATATTCAATCGACCAGTTTGTCAGGCCTGGGTGTCGCTGATTTCAGAAGTTCCGCATAACAAGGAATGCCAGCGCGTGCAGATTGCGAACAACGAACGCATCAGAAGCAACCTGATGCACGAACTGAAACACTTCTTGCCAGAAGAAGAAGCCGAGCAAGTTGCGCGCCACCTGGGTGTCCATATTGACGGCATTTGGGTACGCGCAGGTCTGCTACCCGATCCTGTTGAAACCAGCGCCGCGGTTTCCGAGATGGAATATGCAATCTCAAAACTGCTTCCCTTTGACGAGATCAGCGCCGCAAAGCACCAAGAAGCCCGCAAGAAAATCGAAACGATTGCAGGCATCGCGTTGGGCTCCAAGGCGTTCAAGGAAAAATCCCTGCAAGTGTAGAGCACTGCCCCATCACATCAGTTGAGATCTGCGCGCGCTTGGCGCAGTGACAATAGGGGTTCCAGCATGCTCGCCCCAGCGATCAGGATCACGCCGGTCACCTCACGGATGCCAAAGGGTTCTCCGGCCAGCAAGGCCACAGATATTGCTCCGACGACGATTTCGGTCATGAACAACAGGCCGACCACGCCCGGGCTGAGAAATTTCGGCCCCCAAAGCGAAGCGTAGGTTCCGGGCAAAACCAGAAGAGCCATGAAAACCAGCAGCAGTGGCAGTGCTGGAAGGATCTGTCCAACACTCGGCAGGTGACCGGGCGCCAGTAAAAACGCCGCACCCGCAGAGAAAATCAGCGACCACTGAAAAAACCCCACTGTCAATTCTATGGCTGAATGGCTTTCAACCATACGGATGCGCACCATAGCGATGGCCCAAAGGAAACCAGAACCAAGCCCAAGCCAGTCACCTGCATTCTGCGGGATCGGAAACCGCGCACCCAGTCCAAAAATAGTCAACATGCCCACGATGGCCAGCATCATTGCGGCGATGCGGGTCGGGGTGATCGCATCGCCCAGAACAAGACGCGCCAATATCGTCGCCCAAACCGGTGTGAGGTAGAAAAGCAGCATGGCACGCACAACATCCGTGTAGATGATCGAGGTCGAATACAGCAGCAATGCGCCACCCGAGATCATCGCCGTGAGTTGCAATTGCAAGCCGCCTTTTCTGACATGCCGCCATCGCCACTGCGCAACTGGCACAAGGCATATTGTCGGAACAAGAAAGTAAACGACTGTGATCCACAAACCGTGCAGTCCGGCCTCTTCAAGGGCCCTGAGGGGGATCCAGAAAAGCCCCCATACAGCCCCGGCATAGAGGCAGGCAAGTTTGGCCTTGAACTCGATGGATGCGGTCAAGCGGCTACCTCTGCCATTGTCAGGCAAGTTGAGTGATAATGATCAGTGAGACGCCGCAGAGCCGACACATCGATGTCAACACCAAGCCCCGGTTTGCCCGAGAGGAACGCGCGCCCCTCATCAAGGCAAAAACCGGTGGTCGCGAATGTCGCTCCGTGATCGATGTATTCGGGATAGATCTCGGCCATTTCGGCGTTGGGGATTGAGGCGCAGACATGCAGCATCGCAGCCGCCGCAACCGTCATGGAATTCCAGCAATGTGGCGAGACCTTAACACCTTGCAGATCGGCCAGCCCCGCGACTTCAAGAATATCCAGAAGGCCACCTATTCCAGCAATGTCGGGGTTAAGTATATCTGCGGCACCTGTGGCCAAAACCGCTCGGAAATGCGACAGGCCGCTCTGTTTCTCGCCCGTCACAACCTTCAAGCCAGTGGCCTCGCGAATTTTGGCGAGGGCTTTAATGTCGTCCCCATCGACGGGTTCCTCAAACCAGTAAGGACGCTCTGGGGTGATCAACTTCGCAATATGCAGGGCTGCGTCTGGATCATCCTGAGAATCCAGATCAACCATAAGATCGATGTCATCCCCAATCGCATTTCGCACTCGGGTCACGCAGCCCGCAGCCTCGTCCACCGAATGGTTTAGCATGGGATGAATTTTGACAGCCCCGTACCCTTGCGTGACAAGATCGGTTGCGCGCTTTTCAAGTGAACCGGCATCCCATTGCGTGTCGCTCCAGATATTTCCATACACCGGAATGGCCCGGCTGTGATCGCCGCCCAAAAGGTCGCAAAGCGGCTTTTCAGCAACTTTGCCACAGATGTCCCACAAGGCCATTTCCAACGCACTGCTAGCGGCGGCAAAATCCAGGCTTCGGTGTTTCGCGGCGATCTGGGTGGCCAGATCACGAAACGCCCAAGGCGAGACGGTTTTCAACGTCCCGGCTGACCGTGCAAGCGCGTGGATGATTTCAGCTACCGCCTTCTCGCGGCACGGCAGTATGAATGCCTCACCCCAACCGACCACTCCATCTTTGGCGGTCACGCGAACGAACAAGCATGGCTTAACGTCTCCCCAGCCATTGCCACCTTTGGCCGGGGATGTAATCCAGGTTTCCAACTGCGCTAACGTGACGTTGCCCAACCCCGGGATTGTCTGAATGAATGAAGACGGCGAAGCAGGATGGAAATCAAAAATTGGCTGCACGCGAAACCTCCAACGGGCAATGATTTTTCGATCACTAACCTTTGGTAAGTTTATTGTCAAAGAGTAAGTTTACCTGTATGTATAGCAGCCAACGAAGCGCCTGCTGCAATGATTCCCTGATTGGAAAACACTTTGTTTGGGCAATACTTTGCAGGGAAATACCAAAATGGTTTTTGATTACATCATTGTAGGCGCGGGATCGGCCGGTTGTGTTTTGGCCAACCACCTGACCAGTGATGCAAGCAATCGGGTTTTGCTGCTGGAGGCAGGCCCCGATAACACGGCGCTTTCCCTGAAAATGCCTGCGGCTGTGTTGTCAAACCTGAAAAGTACCAAACACAACTGGGCCTTTCAGGGTGAGCCTGAGCCCGAACTGAACGGGCGCCGTATTCAGCATGACCGCGGCAAGACTATAGGTGGGTCTTCTTCCATCAACGGGATGGTATTCATCCGTGGACACGCATTGGACTACGAAGGCTGGCTGCAGGCGGGGTGTCCGGGCTGGGGCTATGCCGATGTACTACCATACTTCAAACGCATGGAAACCTACGGTGGTGGCGGAAATGAATTTCGGGGCGATAATGGCCCGCTTCACGTTCACCGCGCGGCACCCCAGGATACGCTGACACTGGCCTTTCTCAAGGCAGGCGAAGAGGCTGGATACCCGGTCACCGATGATATTAGCGGGTTTTGTCAGGAAGGTTTTGGCGTCTCGGACCGCACCGTTTTCAAAGGTGAGCGCTGGAGCACCGCGCGTGCCTATCTTGACCCTGTGCGGAAACGGCCGAACCTGACAGTAAAGACGCAAGCGCAGGTTCAGAACCTGATCTTTGACGGGACCAAAGCGGTAGGGGTTGTCTATACGGACAGTACCGGGAACATGCGGACTGCACATGTTCGGAAAGAGGTCATCCTGAGCGCGGGTGCGGTTGGGTCGCCGCATATTCTGATGTTGTCTGGTATTGGTCCGGCCGCGCATCTTCAGGACATGGGCATTGACGTGCTTTGTGATCTGCCGGGTGTCGGTCAAAACCTGAATGACCATCCTGATTTCGTGCTGAAGTACAAATGCAAGCAGCCTGTTTCTTTCTGGCCCAAGACAAAGCCGCTGGCCAAGCTTGCGGCTGGGATTCAATGGATCACGACACGCAGTGGCATCGTGGCATCCAATCTGTTTGAAGGGTTGGGCTGTATCCGGTCCGGCCCGGGCGTGGAATATCCCGATTTGCAGATCATCATTTCACCAATCGCGGTGGATGACGCAACTTGGGAGCCGCTTCAGGAACACGCGTTTCAAATCCATGTTGGCCTGATGCGCGCACACAGCTGGGGCAAAATCGAACTGCGCTCGTCTGATCCCAGTGATCCTCCGCGCATCTTGGTGAATTATCTGAAGGACGCTCGGGACCGCGAGTTGATGCGCAAAGGCATCCGGTTGGTCCGGGACCTTGTTGATCAACCTGCGTTTTCTGACCTCAGAGGGGATGAGATTTTTCCGGGCCACGATGCCCAATCGGACGAAGATCTTGATCAGGCCCTGAATGCGCACGCAACGACACAATGGCACCTGTCCTGCACCGCCCGGATGGGTGCCGCGACCGACAAGGGCGCTGTAGTTGATGCCAGTGGACGGGTGCACGGTTTGTCCGGACTGCGGGTGGTCGATGCGTCGATCATGCCGTTTGTCACCAACGGCAACACCAACGCCCCCACCATCATGTTGGCCGAAAAACTGAGCGATGACATACTGGGCCGCGCGCCGTTGCCCCGGATAGAAACTGGCGTCTGGCGCAACACGGAATATGCAACCAGCCAGCGATGACTGGCTTTCATCCTAAAATGGAGTGACCCTATGATCGGTTATGTAATGGTCGGAACCAATGATCTGGACCGAGCTGCTGCGTTTTACGACACTATCCTTGCCCCGCTGGGTTTGATGCAAGTCGAACGCGTGGAAACCTACGCGGCCTACGCCCCCGAGACCGCGGAAGACGCAATTGAATTCTACGTCACCACGCCATTCGATCAGCGCCCAGCGACGCCCGGTAACGGTACGATGATCGCCCTTGCCGCCCCGTCCATGCAGGCCCTTGAACTGTTTCACACAATCGGCGTGCAAAGCGGCGGTACGGATGAAGGCGCCCCCGGCCCGCGCGAAGAGGACAGCGACATATGCTACGCCTATATCCGCGATCCGGACGGCAACAAGATCTGCGCCTTTAGCTAGAGCCCGAAGGACCAAGCACCCGATGAGCGACCTGCCCGCCCTCGATCCGGCCCGCATTTTCCCGACCTATGTGGGCAGCAATGACCTGTCGCCCTTTCATCCCTGCTATGCCAACGACCAGACCGTGTTGAGGCTGGCGGCTGGCCGCTTCTTTGCCCATCACAACGGCGATGATCCGGTTGCGGGTTACTGGGCCTTGCGCAGATACGCGGCCCTTTATGACGTGCCTGAACGCCCGGTTGAGATTGCCGGGCCCGATGCTGTCCCTTTCCTTGAACGCATCCTTGCACGACGCATTGCTGACATGGCGAAAAACCGCGGGCGATATGCGCTTGCCTGCACGCATCAGGGCGGGGTCTTCATGGATGGCATCCTGTTCCGACTGGCCGAGGACCGGTTCTGGTTTGTGCATCCCGATGGCGATCTGGACACGTGGCTATTGGCCCATAATGACGGCTTCGATGTCACCATCAACGATCCGAAATCCCGCGTGTTGCAGCTGCAGGGTCCAAACTCCTTTCAGATCATGCAGGCCGCGTCTGCGGGCGGCATTACGGAAGACTTGAAGTATTTCCACTCCGGCTTTTTCGATCTCGGCGGTCAGCAGGTCTATGTCTCGCGCACCGGCTGGACCGGCGAGTTGGGCTATGAAATCTACACGCTGGGAGATCAGACAGATTGTCCCCGTCTGTGGGATCTTTTGATGGCACAGGGTGCGCCACTTGGCATGGTCTTCAGCTCCATGCAATCCATGAACACCCGCCGGATCGAAGCCGGCATCCTGGACAGCGGTAGCGATTTTGACAGTTCCATGACGCCCTTTGAGGCGGGATTGGAGCGGTTCATTGATCTGGACAAAGAAGGCTTTATAGGCCGCGACGCATTGAAGGCCGCGACACATGGAACCCGGCTCTATGGGTTGCGTTGCGTTTGCACGACACCAAGTGGCGGCGATGTGATACTGGACGACGCCACCGTCGTTGGGAAAGTCACGACCGGCGCGCAGTCACCCTATCTGGAGTGTGGGATCGGCTATGTCAGGTTTGACCGCCCCGGCAATTGGCTGGGACGACACTTGACTCTGCGGTCAGCACGATATGGCGATGCCAACTGCGACATCGTTGAGTTGCCGTTTTACGATACTGACAAGCACTTGCCGCGCG
>CALFSV010000322.1 GCA_937916485.1 uncultured Paracoccaceae bacterium
CCGGGCTTTATGGACAGCGGGTCGACCAGATTGCACGCGCCATCCGTTATGCTGATCCTGATGTGACGGTGCGCGTGGTAGAATTCATGAACGACTCCGTTCGTGGCGACATCACGTCTCGATCAGCAAGCTTCCTGGCGGACGCAGCCCAGCTTCTTGCCCTAGCCGACCAAAAAGTCAGTGGAAACTTCGTGACCGTCGATGGAACAGAGTATCATCAGCTTGCGGTTGCGACCGATCAGCATGCCCCGGCGGCGCTGACCGATTTCCTATGGCGACACGGACATTGCCCTGCCAATACCCTGATTTTGACCTTCCCAGCCTTTCCCCTCCTGACACAACTGGCACGGGTGATCTCGTCATTCCCGATGGTCGCAGATATCGTGGATAATCAGCTTGCATGGGGTAACAACAAGACCCGCTCCAATCTGATTGGGCAATACGCCTGGCTGATGAAAAGCTCGCGACAGGTCGTGTTCAACTCCGCAGACAATATGGCGTATTTCAGAGACGCCGGTTTCTTTAATGAAACGGCCAAGGATCGCGTTTCAATCGTACCGAACTGGTACATGGCACCGGCTCACCGGAATCTCATGCGTCTTGCACAGCCGCCGGTTCGCAATGGGATCGTGGACGTGATCTACAGCGGCAACCTCAACGACCGGATCGACTGGGCCCTGCTTGAGCGGCTCGCGCGATCCTCGGACAAGCTTCGCCTGCACATCGCCGGTGACGGGTCGCGTATGGCCGACCGAATAAGGGCAATGATGTCGATGGATAATGTCGTCTACTATGGCCCACTCAGTGAAGACAGGCTGAGCAGCTTGCTGGCGCGGATGCATCTAGCGATAATGCCCCATGTCACCGATGACGTATCATCCTTCATGAACCCACTGAAGGTGCTGATGTACAGTGCCCACGGCCTGAATACCGTCGCGATGGCGGTGCCGGGACTGAACGAGATCGACGGGCTTTCGGTAGCCGATGATCCGATGTCATTCATCACAGAGGTTCACAGGATGGCAACGCAGGCGCGGGAGGGTATTCTCAACATTCCCAGCAAATCAGCCGAAGGCATGCCTGACTTCGCGCAAAAATATGTCGACCTCGTGCTGAATGAGGTGCCAATCCTTCCGACGTCAGCGTTAAAGGATCAAGGCGCAAAATGATCGTGGTCGAGGTGGGCTGTCAGAGGGCACGCCTACAATGCCGTCGCTGCCAGCCTCGTGTCCGGCTACTACGCTATGGATCTGCGAAACCGGATCGGCCGCATCGGAAACCAAGGGCAATCAACTTCGCTACAGTACAGCCCTGTCGACCAATCCGGCGCATCCAGCTGGGATGTTAGGGCCCTCTATCACGAATCCGACCGGCTCTGGCTGTTGTCCCATATACTCCAGCGGGAACGCGGATGGCGGGGGTTTGTCACCTTTGGCAAACGTCGCCCGACATTGGACGCACCCCTCGATAGTCTTGCCCAAAGGGCCAGAAGCCTCCGCATTGGTATCGCGCCACCCCCCAATTTTGACGAAACGCTTTACCTCAAGAACAACTCGGATGTGAGCGAGGCCTGCAGCAAGGGCCAGTTTCACTCAGGGTTTGAGCACTATATTCTAGAAGGCCGCAAAGAGGCGCGTCCAAGGACAAGCCGCAACAATTAAAGCAGCCAAGCGATCTGGCCTTGGGGCACGTGAGCGGGGACGTTGAAACGCCTCCTTTACTCTGCCACTGCGGCGCCTTCGTTGGGCAGTTCGTCCGCCTGTAGAAAGCCACCGGACTGACGTTGCCAGAACCGTGCATATAGGCCATTGCGAGACATCAGCACGTCGTGTGGCCCATCTTCGACGATTTGACCCCGCTCCATCACCACAATCCGGTCCATCTGGGCGATGGTGGACAGGCGGTGGGCGATGGCGATGACAGTTTTGCCTTCCATCATGCCATAGAGTGTCGACTGAATTGCCGCCTCGACCTCACTATCGAGGGCGGATGTTGCCTCGTCCAGGATCAGGATCGGGGCGTCCTTGAGCATTACCCTTGCCAACGCGATCCTCTGCCGTTGCCCACCCGACAGTTTTACCCCCCGCTCACCGACATGAGCGTTGTAGCCTGTCCGCCCCTTGGGGTCTTGAAGGGTCAGAATGAACTCATGCGCCTCCGCCTTGCGGGCGGCGGCGATCATCTGTTCCTCGGTCGCATCGGGCCGGCCGTAAAGGATGTTGTCCCGGACCGACCGATGCAGGAGCGAGCTGTCCTGCGTCACCATTCCGATCGAAGCCCGCAGGCTGGATTGCTGGACCGTTTGCACGTTCTGGCCATCAATCTCGATCACACCGCTTTCGGCGTCGCGAAAGCGCAGCAGCAGGTTGACGAGCGACGATTTCCCGGCCCCGGACGGTCCGACAAGGCCGATCCTTTCGCCGCCGCGCACCGTCAGGTTGATGCCATTCAGCCCGCCCTGCCCCTTGCCATAATGATGCGTCAGGTCGCGCAGGACGATGGCGCCTTGCGTTACCTTGATCGGCGGCGCGCCGGGTATGTCCGTGACCGTTTGAGGCACAGCGATGCTTTGCAGACCCTCGCGGATTGTGCCCATGTGTTCAAACATCCGCACCGTCATCCACATGATCCAGCCTGTCATGGTGTTCAGGCGCAGGGCCATCGCGACGGCGGCGGCCACCTCACCGATGGACAAGGCCCCATTGCTCCACAACCAAAGCGCCGGTCCGATGACCAACAGCATAGCGAGGGAGTTGAAGACGGCCATCGCCCCTTGCTGCAACGCAAAGAGCCGCATCAGCGCCCCGAACCGCAGGCGCTGCCGCCGCATCGCGTTGCGGGCAAAGGCCTCTTCCCGCTCTGCATGGGCGAAAAGTTTGACGGTTTCCATGTTGGTGTAGCTGTCCACAACACGGCCTGTGGTCAGAGAATTGGCATGGCTGTTCTTTTCCGATGCCGTCCCGGCACGCGGGGCGAGCCACAGAACAAAGACGACAAACGACCCGATCCAAAGGGCAAGCGGCAGGGCAAGCCGCCAGTCCATGCCCGTCAGCAGGATGAGGGTCGCGATCGCGAATGCCGCCGCCTGCCAAAAGGCCTCGAACAACAGAAACGAAGAATCCTCGACCGCATAGCCCATGTTGAGGACCCGGTTCGACAGCCGCCCAGCAAAGTCATTCTGAAAAAAGCCAACCGGCTGGCCCAACATATGGCGATGCGACCGCCAGCGGGCCTGGGTCAACATGTTGGTCGAAATGCCCGAGAACAGGACAATCGCGTTCAACCCGACGACAAGGGGCCGCAGCATCAGAAGGATGACAGCCGCCAGAACCAATTCGATCCCATGGTCGGAAAAGAACGTTCCGGGCCCGGCAGCCATCTGATCGACCAACCGACCTGCATACCAGATCAGACCTAGTTCCAGCACGGCAACAAGGCCCCCCAGAACGCCGCCAATCCACATCACCGTAGAAAAGGGTCGCAGATGCGACAGCATGAAGTGGATCGGCCGCTTGTCCGGGGTCTGTTCGGGGTAGGGACCAAACGGATCGACGCGCCCTTCGATCCAGACGAAAAGGCGGTTCAGTATCTGTTTCATCCCGCCTACTCCGCTGCTGCCGTGTCGTCGTCCAGTTGATCGCCCAAGAAGCCGCCTGACTGGCGCGCCCAGAGACGGGCAAACATTCCGCCCCGTTCCAGCAACTCGGCGTGGGTGCCGTCCTCGATGATACGGCCCTGATCCATCACGATGATCCGGTCCATCTCGGCAATCGTCGACAGGCGGTGGGCAATGGCGATGACGGTCTTGCCCTGCATCATGGTTTGCAGGGTCTGCTGGATGACCGCCTCAACCTCGCTGTCGAGGGCTGACGTCGCTTCGTCCAGCAAAAGGATGGGCGCGTCTTTCAGGATAACCCGCGCCAGCGCGATCCGCTGGCGCTGGCCGCCGGACAGCTTGACCCCCCGTTCACCGACGCGGGCGTCATAGCCTTTATTCCCTTCGGAATCTTCAAGGTCGAGGATAAAATCATGCGCCTCGGCCTTGCGGGCAGCCTCGATCATCTGCGCCTCGCTTGCGCCGGGGTTGCCGTACAGGATGTTCTCGCGCACCGACCTGTGCAGAAGGGCTGTGTCCTGCTGGACCATTCCCATCGTGCTGCGCAGCGAATCCTGTGTGACGGTGGCGATATCGGTTCCGTCAATCAGGATGCGCCCGCCCTCGGCCTCGTAAAAGCGCAGCAAAAGCTTGACGAGTGTCGATTTGCCAGCACCTGAGGGGCCGACAAGGCCGACCTTTTGGCCCGATGGAATGGACAGAGTAATCCGGTCCAATCCGCCCGCCAGACGGCCATAGTGGTGTGTCAGACCCTGAATTTCGATCCGGCCTTCGGTCAGTTGCAGCGGTCCGGCATTCGGTCGATCGGTCATGGCGATTGGCTGCGCGATGGTCATCATCCCCTCGGCCACGACGCCCAGCGATTGCACGAGGTTGGTGGTGGCCCACATGATCCAATAGGTCAGGTTATTCAGCCTCAGAACCAGCGCCGCTGCTGCAGCCACGGCCCCAACGGTCATCTGGCCGTGAAACCACAGCCAAAGGGCAAGCCCGATCAACGACACGATCAACGCACCGTTCAGGACAGTCAGGGTCACGTCCATCCGGGTGATGATGCGCATTTCACGGAAAAAGGTTTGCCGGGCCTCTTCGATGGCCTCGCGGGCGTAGCCAATCTCGCGGTCATGGTGGGCAAAGATCTTGACCGAATGGATGTTGGTATAGCTGTCCACCACCCGCCCGGTAATTGCGGACCGGGCGTCGGACGACGCGGTCGAGGCAGGGCCCGCCCGCCGGACGGTCCAGACCATGAGCCAAAGGTAAAGCCCGATCCAGCCAAATAGCGGTATCAAAAGCCGGGCATCGGCATCGCCCAGAAGGATCATTGCCCCGATCACCGTTGTCAGGGCAAATGTCACGGCGTCCAGCACCTGAAACACGGCCTCGCCCGCAGCGGGCGGGGTCTGCATGATCCGGTTCGCGATCCGTCCGGCAAAGTCATTCTCGAACCAGCCAACCGGCTGACGCAGAACGTGCCGATGGGCCCGCCAACGCATCATGGTTCCGAAATTCGGCAGGATCGTGTTGTGCAGAAGGGCCACGTCTATGCCAGCAAGAAGCGGCCGCACAACGACGATAACGCCGGCCACAATCAGCACTTCCGTCTTCTTCAGGGCCCAAACCTCGGCGGGTGTGCCCAGCGACAGGTAATCGATGACCTTTCCCATGTACCAGACGATGGCCACGTCACCAAAGGCGACGATCGTCTTGAAAATGATGGCAAGGACAAGAACCCCCCGGAACGGGACCAGATATTCCTTCAGGAACGGCCAAAGCCGGGTCGGTGGGGTATCCTGCTCTGCATAGGACAGATAAGGGTCGACAAGGTTTTCAAAGAAACGAAGCATTGGGGAGGACTTCCGAAAGGAGACTGTGCAACTAGGTGAAGCGGCTAATTATGGGCCGCCCTGATCAGGATCGGTCCGGTTAGGCCAGACGTCGGGGGATCCTGATTTCCATGTTGCTCTCCTCTTGGGTAAGGCTTCCGATACCCCAAAGTGGGCGCCCTGTCAGCCCTGAATTTTGTCCCCTAACGCAAAAGGTCAGCTTTGCTGAGGGCAAAGCCTGAGGCGATCCAACGCGCTTCGATCTCTTTGAGCCGCTTTCCCAAGGCTTCGCCCTGCACCTCTGGCATCAGGTCCGCGGCCCGGATCGGGCACTTCTGCCCAGCGCCAAACAGCGCGTCTTTGGTGGCAACGGGGGACAAATCGCCCCCAAGAAGTGCAGCTCGCAAGGCAAGAATATCAACCGCCTCTGTCGCCCCGTACCGATAGCCAAGCTCTGCGGCACCCATCCCATCCTCGACGCCGCGTCGCAGACGGGCAAGCTGGCTCATCTGCGCCTTGCTCAAACGAAGGTCATCGGCCCCTTCGCCGCCCAGCGCAGCAAGCCTGCGTATCGGGTCGGGGGCAAGCATTGCCCCATCCTCAATGTGAACGAGGATCGGGACGGCAAGCGACGACGCCCCCGGTAGGATTGCAGCAAGGGCCCCGGACGCCGCCATCGCGGCAAGGGCTGGCCCGGGGTCAGCTGCGGAAAGAAGCTTGATCAGTTCCGCCCCGACCCTCTCTTTCGACAGGTTGCCGATCATGTCGATATGGGCCGCGCAGGCGGCCAGCCCATCAGGGTCTATCCCACCGGCAGGGTCCCCATAGACCGCATGAAATCGAAAGAAGCGCAGGATGCGCAACGCATCCTCGAGGATACGGTCCTCGGCCTCTCCGATAAAGCGGACGCGACGCTCCTGCAGATCGGGCAATCCACCCAACGGGTCAGCAAGGAGGCCCTCGGGATCGCCATAAAGGGCGTTCATTGTGAAATCACGTCGGGCGGCATCCTCAGCGATATCATCGGAAAAGCGCACGACGGCGTGGCGGCCATCGGTCTCAACGTCCTTGCGAAAGGTCGTGATCTCAAACGGCTGGCCGTCCACAAGGACAGTCACCGTGCCATGGTCGATCCCTGTGGGAAGGGCGCGCAGGCCCGCAGCCTCGGCCAGCTTCATCACCGTTTCAGGGCGCGCGTTGGTGGTCAGGTCGAGATCTGTCGTCGGCAGACCCAGCAACGCGTTGCGGACACATCCGCCGACATACCAGGCTTGATAGCCGGCGTCAGTTAGCATGCCGCAAACGGCCTGTGGTCCGGGTTCCATCAGAAAGGGCGCATCGATGCGCGTCACCGGGCCATCCGTTCTGCAAGGGCCCGCAGGATACGGGCCGTCGCCCCCCAGATGTAATAGGGACCATAGGGAACGGTGTAGTAGTAGCGCCGGCGGCCTTGCCAGCGCCGCGCCTCGATCCGGAAATTCGCGGGGTTGATCACATGGGCCAGCGGGACGCAGAACACCTCTTCCACCTCGCCAGCTTCGGCACGTTCGGTGAAGTCGGCTGTGACCCAGCCGATAACGGGAGTGATGGTAAAACTTGTCACGGTTTCATGGGTCGGCAAGGTGCCGAGAACCTCGACCAATTCGCGGGGCAATCCGATCTCTTCTTCTGCCTCGCGCAAAGCGGCGGCAACAGGCGAGGCGTCGTCAGGGTCCTGCTTACCCCCCGGAAACGCTATCTGGCCCGGATGGTGCTTTAGCCTGGCAGACCGCTTGGTCAGGATCACATCGACCCCACCCTCCCGTTCCTGCAGCGCGCATAGGACGCCCGCAGGCCGAAGCACCCTGCCTTCGGGCAAGCGCACATCGGGGTTCAGGTCGAAATCAGACGAATCGCCGCCGCGCAGCGCCAGGGCGCGGGCAACGGCGGCGATGGGGTCAGGCATTGTCACCTGGCGTCTCTTCTGCTTCGAAGCCAAGGGTCTTTGGGTCCAGTTCGTAATGGGCCCCACAGAATTGGCAGTCGGCGGTCACGATCCCCTCATCCGTTGTCATGTAGCGGATGTCCTTGGCAGAATAGATCGACAGGCTTTGCCGAACCTTGTCCGATGAACAAGAGCAGCCAAAGGTCACTGGCTGGGGATCAAAGACCCTTGGACGTTCCTCATGAAAGAGCCGAACCAGAAGGTCCGTTGGCTGAACCGAGGGGCCGATCATTTCGATCTGCTCAACCGTGTCGAGCAGGACATTGGCCCGGTTCCAGTTTTCGCCCTCGTCCTCATCAAGGATGTCCGTCGCCTCCAGAAGACCGCCTTCGCCCGACCCACCGTCCTTGGCGTAGGGCGAGGCTTTGGGCATGTGTTGCAGCATCATGCCGCCAGCGCGCCAGGATTCGTCCTCTTTGGGAAGGCGCGAACGGCCAAAGGCCAGCGAAAAGCGGGTTGGCAGCTGCTCGGACTGGGCAAAGTAGGTCTCGGCGCAGGCGGACAGCGATCCTCCGGCAATCGGTGTGATGCCCTGATAGGGGGTCGTGCCCTCGCCTTGGTCGATCAGCACGGCAAAGTAGCCTTTTCCGATCTGGCTAAAGGGTTCGGCGCTATGATCGAGCCGTTCGGCATCGAAACTGGCATAGGCACGAATGCGGGCGGGTTCGCCATCATCCGTCGGACCGTAGTAATCCGTTGCGATCAGTCGGGCCGGTCCGTCACCGCGGACTTGCAGCGACAGCTTCCAGCGCAGTTTGATCGTCTGGCCGATCAAAGCGGTCAAAAGCGCCATCTCGGCCACGAGGGCCTCGATAGACGGCGGATAGTCATGTTGTTCAAGGACACGATCCAACACCCCGTCGAGTCGCGCGACGCGACCCCGGATATCCGAGCGGTCGAGTTGGAACGGCAGGACGGTATCGTCCCAGGCAATACGGGCGCCGAGGGTCATGGGCTTTCCTTCAAAGATCGGAATTGGCATACCGCGTCCATATAGGTGCAGCAAGCAAGAGACCAATGGGGAAGCGGGTATGATCAAGCGACATGGCGAGGCGCCCGAGGCCGGGCGGCGCTACATCAGACGCCCCGGGGTTTATGCAATCCTGCCCCGCGGCCGGGATTTGCTGCTGACCTTTCAGGCCGAACCTTGGCCAGAAATCCAGCTTCCGGGCGGCGGGATCGACAAGGGCGAAAACCCCATTGCGGCCCTGCACCGCGAAGTGTTCGAAGAGACCGGTTGGCGCATCGCATCGCCCCGTCGTCTAGGGGCGTTCCGCCGGTTTACCTACATGCCTGAATATGACCTATGGGCCGAAAAACTATGCCATATCTACATCGCACATCCGGTCCGGCCACATGGACCGCCGACAGAGCCGGGGCATATGGCGCTATGGATGTCGTCGGCCGAGGCGGCAGAAACGCTGGCCAATAGCGGCGACCGGGAATTTGTTGCCCGCCTTCAGGGCAGTGGGCGTCCCTGAACCAGGTGGCCATAAAGGGTGGTCAGAACCGAGGTTCCGATCATCAAGGTCACCCAGGACACCGAAAGGTTGACGACCAGTCCGATCGCCGATTGTCCAAAGAACAGCTCGAGGATCGCGCCGACGACAAAATTCAGACCGACAAGGATGACTGACGCGCTCAGGATGTCACTGCTGGCTGGGATGGACAGGGTCCAAGCCTCGCGAATCGATATGGGTTGGTTGATGGCCGTCGCGGGCAGGACGAGTGCGACGCGCAGCCAGACAAAGGTAAAGAACAACCCCATCGCAAAACCCACGACAAGGCCGCCTAAAGCGGAATTGATCAGGCCCAGGGCAGACAGAACGATTCCGGCAATTGCCGCAACCGGCAACAGGATCAGGGTCATCAAAAGTGCCAGAACAACCGATCGCCCGATATAAGGGAGAACATGAGCACTGTTGAGCATCGGCATCAGACCTGGATACTCTTCCTTGAGGATAAAGCGGTGCCAGGCCACGGCGACCCAAGACAGGACAAACAGGCCGACCAACAGCGCAAAAAGGACAACCAGCGCGGCGGCGCCAGCGTCCTCGCTCGACTGGGGGGCCAATAGGATGCTCTGGGGTGAGGTGCCAGTAACATAAAGGGCGACGACGATCAGTGCTCCGCCGATCAGCAACGGTCCGATGGAAACCTTCAGCGCATTGCTGAAATTCCGAAACAAGAGGATGAAGCTGTGCCTGACGATCCGCCACCCCATGAAACCGCGCTCCTAATGTTTTCGAGCGTTGGGGTCGCATGAATACAGGGCGTTGGTCAACGTCGCTTGCTTGCCCCTTTTGTCGAAACGCTTTAACGCAAGCTGCCAGACCCCAGCCGGATCCCTTCAGAGTGAGATTGTCAACATGCCCGCCCAAAAGCACGCCCCCAAGAAAGTCGTCCTTGCCTATTCGGGCGGCCTCGATACCTCGATCATTCTGAAGTGGTTGCAGACCGAATACGGCTGTGAGGTCGTCACTTTTACGGCGGACCTTGGACAAGGCGAAGAATTGGAGCCAGCAAGGGCCAAGGCAGAGCTCTTGGGGATCAAGCCCGAGAATATCCACATCGAGGATGTCCGCGAAGAGTTTGTGCGCGATTTCGTCTTTCCGATGTTCCGGGCCAATGCGCTTTATGAGGGGCTCTACCTGCTTGGCACCTCCATCGCCCGGCCCCTGATCTCAAAGCGGCTGGTCGAGATTGCCGCGGAGTGCGGTGCCGATGCCGTCGCCCATGGTGCAACCGGCAAGGGCAACGACCAAGTGCGGTTCGAGCTAAGCGCCTATGCCCTGAACCCCGATATCAAAGTGATCGCCCCATGGCGTGAATGGGACCTGACCTCGCGGACCCGGCTTCTTGAGTTTGCAGAAGCCAACCAGATCCCGATTGCCAAGGACAAACGCGGCGAAGCGCCGTTTTCCGTCGACGCCAACCTGCTTCACACCTCGTCCGAAGGTAAGGTCCTTGAGAACCCCGGCGACGAAGCGCCCGACTATGTCTACCAGCGCACCGTCGATCCCGAGGCAGCACCCGATACACCCGAGATGGTCGAGATCACCTTTGAAAAGGGCGATGCTGTTGCGATCAACGGCGAGACGCTTAGCCCGGCCACCATCCTCACCCGCCTGAACGAACTGGGCGGCAAGCACGGCGTGGGACGCCTCGACCTCGTCGAAAACCGTTTCGTAGGGATGAAGTCGCGCGGTGTCTACGAAACACCCGGCGGCACAATTCTGCTGGAAGCGCATCGCGGGATCGAACAGATCACCCTCGACAGCGGCGCGGGCCACCTCAAGGATTCGATCATGCCCCGCTATGCCGAGCTGATCTATAACGGCTTTTGGTTCAGCCCCGAGCGCGAGATGCTGCAAGCCCTGATCGACAAGAGCCAGGAAAACGTGAGCGGGACGGTCCGCATCAAGCTTTACAAAGGCAGCGCCCGCACCGTCGCCCGCTGGTCCGACGCATCGCTGTATTCCGAAGCGCACGTGACGTTCGAAGAAGACGCCGGTGCCTATGACCAGACCGACGCCCAAGGCTTTATCCAGCTCAATGCCCTGCGGCTAAAGCTCTTGGCAGCACGCAAGCGCAGGCTGGGCTGAGGACACGTCCCGGAATGGGGGTTTAGCAACTGGAACAGAGCGATGCCTGACATCATCTTGCGCCCTGTGAAACGGGATGACCTAAGAACGCTATTCCAACTTAAGGTCAGACCCGAGCAGGCGGAGTTCGTCGCGCCCAATGAGATTACGCTTGCTCAGGCGCCATACGAAACAGCCGCAGAGGTATTTGTCCTTTGGCAAGGTGAGACCATTGTCGGGATGATCGCCACAATTGATATGGCCAAGCATGCCTATCGGACGGAAGGCGACGACGCGGAGTCGCTCTACATCTGGCGTCTGATGGTCGGGGCAGAGCATCAGGGCAAGGGCTACGGTCGTGCCGCCTTGGCCGCTATGCACGAACGGGCCAATGCGGGCGGGTTTCGACGACTTTCCCTTTCGGTGGTTCCAACAAACAGTGTTGCAATTGCACTTTACGAGAGAGTCGGATTTCAGAATTCCGGTCGGATCGTCGATGGAGAAGTGCTTCTCCTCAAGGATCTGGAGCCCATAGGCTAAAAGCAACAAGGGGGTCAGAATTGAATCTGACCCCCCGTAACTCGTTACTAATTAACCGCTCCAGCCACAAAGGCCAACACACGCGTGCCAGGCCGTCTGTGGGTGTTACACCCAGCACACCAGAAGTTCGTATGCCTTAATGTATTTGTTACGGAATTTTTTGTAGATCCGACACCAAAAACCTTCGAACCAACCCAAAAAACCCGGAAATTTTTGCTATTCTTGAAGAGATCTCAGTAAAACTGCCCATTTTTTAGGCAAATATGGATTAATACTAGTATGTTAGGTGCCGTAGAACGGCGTAACGAATCACCTAAAGCTTATCCCTCTCAAGCGCCAGGTAGTGGGGCAGCGCCTCCCTCAAAAGCTCAGCTGCCATTCCGACAAGCTGTGGCGGCGGCCCTTCAGCGCCTGCAAATCCGGTAGACCGGTGGACCGCCTCGTACCAATGCCGGGCCCAAACGCCGTCCTCTACTTTCGGCCCAGCCGGCCAGGACAGCATTGCCGGGCTGAAGGGTAGATCAATCCTGTCGCAAAGCTTTCGCAACATACCCTCCGGATCAGCACGTATATCGGCGCTGTCGACAACGACCCCACCGAACCGTCGATAAAGCGCCGATTGTTGGACGAACCCGATGTCATCCAGCACCACCGCATTGCGCTTGGCGCCATAGCTGGCAATAACGCGGGCCGGATGACGGATAAGGTGGATATTGATACACCCATCCGCCCAATCCAGCGGAAAATCCGGCAACATGTGGTGCGGCATATGTTTCATGTAGAAATGCGGTTTGCCGTCCGGGATCGGTCCGACGCACCGGGCTGCAACCTTGATCGGATCGACCTCATGTGCCGCGGTAATCTGGTCTGCCATAGGATGGTCGTATCCCGTCTTTGCCAGATAGGGCGCATAGAACGGCTCATCCCAGACCGCGAAATCCGGGCGGTTGCCAAAGGCGTACATCATGGCGGTGGACAGGTTGCGAGGGCCTGACCACATGGCAATCTTCATCTTTGTTCTCCGATGACCAAACGGCCGGGCCTCATGCCCCGACCAGCGCCTTGTAAAGATCCCGCAACCTTGCAGTGACCGGACCCATTTCACCTGTCCCGATCTGTCGGCCGTCAATCTGACTGACCGGGGTCTGGGCGCCGAATGTCCCTGTCAGAAAGGCCTCGTCCGCGCTGTAGGTATCAACGAGCGAATAGTTCCTCTCGAACACCGGAATGTCGTTGGCGCGGCAAAGGTCGATGACCTTTTGCCGGGTGATCCCGTTCATGCAGTAATCCCCGGTCGAGGTCCAAACCTCGCCTTTGCGAACGATGAAGAAGTTGCAGGCATTGGTGGTGTTCACAAAACCATGCACATCCAGCATCAACGCCTCATCCGCGCCCGCCTTTTCCGCAGCGATGCAGGCAAGAATGCAGTTCAGTTTGGAATGCGAGTTCAGCTTGGGATCCTGGGTCATCGGCAGCCCCCGTTGATGGGGCACTGTCGCCAGACGGATCGGACGTGGGATCGAGGGGCGCGAATGTTCCATGATGATCACGACCGTGGGGCCGGACCGGGATAGCGACGGATGTTGAAACGGCCTGACCTTGACCCCACGCGTCACCATCAGCCGGGCATGGGCGTCCGTGGTCATGCCGTTGGCGCTGGCCGTCTCGTCGATCGCGCGGGTCAGGGCGGCCCTGTCCATCCCGATGTCCAGATCGATGGCCAAGGCCGCCTCGAACAGACGGTCAAGGTGCTCATCAAGGAATGACCAGCGCCCATGGTAAAGACGAATCCCTTCCCACACCCCATCCCCAAGCATGAAGCCGCTGTCATAGACGCTGACGAGGGCCTCGGCCTTGGGTTTGAGGCTGCCATTGACCCAGATCAGGATGCTTTCGTTGCGGGCATCATCCGCCGCCTGATGCGTGGTGACATGATCGTCCATCAATGCTCTCCTCTTTGATTTTCAGGAACGCTAGGGGGTTGGGCAAATTGTTCCAAGGGGTAAAGAGCGCGTGATAGGGCGCGACAAGTCGTTGCCGGATTGGTCAGAGAGGCGCAGAATTTTGGGGAAAGGAGCCTGTGCCATGACCAGTGCTACAAATTCACTCAAGACCATCGTCCTTGTCGTCGCAATCGCAACGGGCTGGGTCGTGCAGGCCAAGACCGCGCATGCCGACTGCCAGCTTGCAAAAGCAAACGTCGAACAGACCGTTAGTTAAAGACCCTGACGAAAGGCCTGCACCTCCGACAGATCGGGGATCGCGTCCGCGGCACCGTGTCGGGTAACCATCAATGCGCCCGCCCGAATGGCCATGCCAATGGCCTGACCCATTGGCTGCCCCCGGTCCAGACCGGCCAGAACATAGCCGGTAAAGGTATCGCCCGCACCGGTCGTATCGACGGGATCAACCTTGATGGCAGCAAAGTCCTGTACGGTGCCCGTGCGATTATCATACCAGCGCGCCCCATCCGCCCCAAGCGTGACCACCACATCCTTGACCGGCAGGTCGCCCGCCGCCTGCCCCGTTGCCGCCTCAAGCTGTGCGGCCTCAACTGCATTCAGGATCAGGAAATCGGCCAAAGGCAGGATCTTGCGTGTCGCCTCTGCATCAAAGGGCGCCGCGGCATAGGCCACGTGCAGCCCCATATCGCGGGCAAGGGCTGCGGCCTCTGCCTGAAAGTTGGTTTCGTTCTGGGTCAGGAACCAGTCGCCTGTCTGAGCCTCTGACAAGGCGCTTTGGATGGCGTCCATCGGAATGGCCCGGTTGGCGCCGGGAAGGACAATGATCGTGTTTTCGCCACCGTCGGCCAGCGCGATGATGGCCTGACCTGTCGGTTCGCTCAGCTTTACGATCCAGCGGGTGTCGACGCCGTATTCCGTCAGTCGGTGGACGGTCCAGCCACCTTCCGGCCCAATCGCCCCAATATGTCCGACGCGGGCACCCGCCCGAGCGCAGGCGACGGACATATTGGCGCCCTTGCCACCCAGACCGGTGGTCAAACCGGTCGAGGCCAGCGTTTCGCCGGGGGCAAGGATATGGGGAACGGCGTAGACAAGGTCCGCGTTGATCGACCCGAGGTTCCAGATTGTCATCGCCGTCCCTCCTTACCCCAGATTGCAGGCGGCCATGACCGCCATGTTCATGATATCATTGGCTGTCGAGACCGACGAACAGATCTGGATCGGACGGTCGAGCCCGGTCAGGATTGGGCCGATCACGGTCGCCCCCGCCATTTCCTGCATCAGCTTTGTCGAAATCGACGCCGAGTGGCGGGCAGGCACGACAAGAACGTTGGCAGGACCGGTCAGCCGCGAGAATGGATAGTTTGCCATCACGGCCGGGTTCAGGGCCACGTCGACGGTCATCTCGCCCTCATACTCAAAATCGACCCCGCGCTTGTCCAGAACGGTTGCGGCCGCCTGCATCTTAGCCGCACGCTCGGACACAGGGTAGCCGAACGTAGAAAAGCTGAGGAAGGCAACCCGCGGCGTCAGGCCAAGGTGTCGGGCCACGCCGGCCCCGCGTTCGGCGATATCGGCAAGATCCTCTTCATCCGGCCATTCATGGACCAGCGTATCGGCGATCAGGACGATCTTGCCCTTGTGCATCACGACCGACACGCCAACTGCGCCATCATGAGGGCCTGCATCAAAGGCGTGGTTTATCAGTTCAAGGATATGGGCCGACTTGCGCGTCGCGCCCGTCACCATCCCATCCGCATGCCCATGAGCGAGCATAAGCGAGGCAAAGACATGCCTGTCCCGTGCCGCAAGGCGATGGATATCTTGGTGGTCAAACCCCTTGCGCTGATTGCGCTCATAGAGGAACGCCTTGTAGGTTTCGAGGTGCTCGGTATTGGCGGCGTTGACGACCTCCAGTTCTTGAATGGCGTCCTCCATCCCTTCGGCCTTCAGCTTTTCAGCCACATCCGCTTCACGGCCAACGACAAGAGCCTTGCCCATGCCTGCCCTTTGATACCCAACGGCGGCCCGCAGAACGCGGGTATCGTCGCCTTCGGCAAAGACGATGGTCGATTGGGCCGCGCGGGCGCGAGCGTTGATGCCGCGCAGGACAGCGGCGGTAGGGTCCATACGGATCTTCAGGCTTTGCTCGTAGGCGTCCATGTCGATGATCGGGCGGCGGGCGACGCCCGTTGCCATTCCGGCCTTGGCCACAAACGGTGGGACCCGGTGGATCAGACGCGGGTCAAAGGGGGTCGGGATAATGTAGTCCCTGCCAAAGGCCAGCTTGCGACCATAGGCAACCGCCACCTCATCGGGCACATCCTCGCGGGCGAGTTCGGCAAGCGCCTCGGCGCAAGCGATTTTCATCGCGTCATTGATGGCCCGGGCATGAATGTCCAACGCGCCCCGGAACAGATAGGGAAAGCCCAGAACGTTGTTCACCTGATTGGGGTAGTCGCTGCGACCGGTTGCGACGATGGCATCCTCGCGCACTGCGTGGGCCTCTTCGGGCGTGATCTCGGGATCGGGGTTCGCCATGGCAAAGATCACCGGATCGCGGGCCATCGAGGCGACCATACCCGCCGTCACCGCACCCTTGGCCGAAACGCCCAAGAACACATCCGCCCCATCCATCGCCTCTTCGAGGGTCCGAAGATCGGTGCGGGCGGCGTGGGCGGACTTCCACTGGTTCATCCCTTCGGTCCGGCCCTGGTAGATGACACCCTTGGTGTCGCACATGATGCAGTTGTCATGGCGCGCACCCATGAATTTGAGCAACTCGAGACAGGCGATCCCTGCCGCCCCTGCCCCGTTCAGAACGATGCGAACATCTTCGATCTTCTTTCCCGAAATATGCAGCGCATTGATCAACCCGGCCGCGCAGATAACAGCCGTACCGTGCTGGTCGTCGTGAAAGACGGGAATATCCATCTCTTCTTTCAACCGCTGCTCAATGATGAAACACTCGGGGGCCTTGATATCCTCAAGGTTCACACCGCCAAAGCTGGGGCCCATCAGACGGACGGCGTTGCAAAAGGCATCCGGGTCTTCGGTATCAAGCTCGATATCGATCGAGTTGATGTCGGCGAACCGCTTGAACAGAACCGACTTGCCTTCCATCACCGGTTTGGACGCGAGGGCGCCCAGGTTTCCAAGGCCAAGGACCGCCGTCCCGTTCGAAATGACAGCAACGAGGTTGCCCTTGTTGGTGTAGTCATACGCCGTTTCCGGGTTGGCCGCGATTTCCTCGCAGGGGATCGCGACGCCCGGCGAATAGGCCAGCGACAGGTCCCGTTGGGTCGACATCGGAACTGTGGCCTGAACTTCCCACTTTCCGGGGCTTGGCTCCATGTGAAAAGTCAGCGCATCCTCGCGGGTAAAGCGGGGCTTTGGCATTGGTATTCCTCCCTAAACGTCACCGACTGATACCGGTCTTATGATGTTGGGGGCAACGGGGGAGTTTTCGACTTCCGTCGCTAACAGGCTCTGGGTAGGGTCAGCCGGGCAAGACCGGGGGCCAGAATGACCGAAACCGTCACGCCAATGATGGCGCAATACCAGGAAATCAAGGCAGGCTATCCCGATGCCCTCCTGTTCTACAGGATGGGCGACTTCTACGAGATGTTCTTTGACGATGCCGTCGCAGCCTCGGCGGCCCTCGACATCGCTCTCACCAAGCGGGGCAAGCACTTGGGAGAGGACATCCCCATGTGCGGCGTGCCCGTGCACAGCGCAGAGGGGTATTTCCTGACCCTGATCCGCAAAGGGTTTCGGGTGGCAGTTTGCGAACAGCTTGAAGACCCGGCCGAGGCGAAAAAGCGCGGGTCCAAATCCGTTGTAAAGCGTGATGTCGTACGGCTGGTCACGCCCGGGACCTTGACCGAAGACACCCTGCTTGACGCTCGGCGACACAACTTTCTAGCGGCCTATGCCGAGGTCCGGGATACAGGCGCCCTGGCCTGGGTCGACATTTCAACCGGCGCGTTTTCGGTGATGGCCTGTCCCCGGGTGCGGCTGGGGCCTGAACTCGCCCGGCTGTCGCCACGTGAGGTTCTGGTATCCGAGGCGCTGGAACATGACCTTCAGCCCGTTATCGAAGATGCGGGTGCGGCCATCACAGCACTTGGCCGGTCCGCCTTTGACAGCACGCTAGGGGAAAAACGGCTGACCGGGCTGTTCGGCGTCGCCTCTCTTGACGCCTTTGGCGCCTTTGGCCGGGCGGAAGTCGCCGCAATGGCTGGTCTGACGGAATACCTGCACATCACGCAAAAAGGGAACATGCCGCTGCTAAGGCCGCCTGTCCAGGAAGGCGACAACCCGGCGATGCAGATCGACGCGGCGACGCGACGATCGTTAGAGCTCACGCATGCAATGGGTGGCGGACGGCAGGGCTCATTGCTCGCCACCATCGACAGAACGGTCACCGCAGGCGGTGCACGGCTGCTGGAGCAACGACTTGCATCACCTTCCTGCCAGGTCGACCAGATTGTCGAACGGCAGGCCTCCATCGCATTCCTGCTGGAACAGGGTCGATTGGCCAGCGACCTTCGGGACATTCTGCGCGGCACACATGATGTGGACCGGGCGCTGTCCCGGCTAGCCCTTGATCGGGGCGGCCCCCGCGATCTGGCAGCCATTCGGAACACCCTCGAGGTTGGCGAACAGGTGGCAACCATCATCGGACGGCTGAAGCTGCCACAAATCCTTGCCGCCGCAACGCGGGATCTGACCGGACATGACGATCTGACCGATCTTCTTGGCGCGGCACTGGTGGCAGAGCCGCCAATGCTTGCCCGTGACGGTGGCTTCATCGCGCCTGGCTACGACAGCGATCTGGATGAGGCGCAAAAACTGCGGGACGAAGGACGAAGCGTCATCGCAGGGCTTCAATCAGACTACGCCGCGCAAGCAGGGGTGCAAAGCCTCAAGATCAAACACAACAACGTTCTGGGATACTTCATCGAAACAACCGCAACGCACGCGGAAAAGATGATGGCCCCCCCTTTGAACGAAACCTTCATCCACCGCCAGACAACCGCCAACCAGGTCCGGTTCACGACCGTCGAACTCAATGCCCTTGAAACCAGGATATTGAACGCAGGCGGTCACGCGCTTGATATCGAAAAACGGCTCTACTCCAGCCTGAAACAGGCTGTTCTTGAAAAAGCCGCGGGGCTTTCCGCTCTCGCACGCGGCCTTGCCGAAATCGATCTTGCCACAGGCCTGGCAGAACTGGCGAAAAGCGAAAACTGGGTCCGACCATCCATCGACAAAAGCCGGGCGTTCGAGATCGAGAACGGACGGCACGCAGTTGTGGAAAGCGCGCTGCGCCGGTCCGGCACACCCTTCATCGGCAATGACTGCGACCTCAGCAGCAACGCAATCTGGTTGCTGACCGGCCCCAACATGGCGGGAAAATCCACCTTCCTGCGGCAGAACGCCCTAATCGCGGTGCTTGCCCAGATGGGCAGCTATGTGCCGGCGAAGTCGGCGCATATCGGCATCGTCAGCCAGATCTTCAGCAGGGTCGGCGCCTCAGATGACCTGGCCCGAGGGCGGTCCACCTTCATGGTCGAGATGGTCGAGACGGCAGCCATCCTGAACCAGGCCGACGACCGGGCACTCGTCATCCTTGACGAAATCGGCCGCGGCACAGCCACCTACGACGGGCTGTCCATCGCCTGGGCCACGCTGGAACACCTGCATGCCGTCAACAGGTGTCGGGCCATCTTTGCCACTCATTACCACGAAATGGCGGCACTGGCCGGAAAGCTTGACGGCGTTGAGAATGCGACCGTCAGCGTGAAGGAGTGGGAAGGGGACGTGATCTTCCTGCACGAGGTGCGGCAGGGCACCGCAGACCGATCCTACGGCGTACAGGTCGCTCGACTGGCCGGTCTGCCCGCCAGCGTGGTGGATCGGGCTCGGATCGTTCTGGACGCTCTGGAAAAAGGAGAACGAGAGGGCGGAGGCAAGCGGGCAACGCTGATTGACGACCTGCCCCTCTTCGCCGCCCAGTCTGCGCCCGCGCCAAGGCCCCAAAAGGCGTCAAAGGTGGAAGAGAGGTTGAAAGACCTTCTGCCTGACGACCTCACCCCGAAAGAGGCGCTGGCTCTGATCTACGAGCTAAGGGATCTGGTCACAACAGACTGATCCCTTCGCTCTGTCCGAAGTACTCCCGCCGGAGGCGTAAGGTGGGTCCTGATCCACCGCCCCGTCAGGATGCAGGGGTGGAGGACACACCAACCTGCGCCGGCCGCAAAAGGCGATCGTGCAGGAAAAAGCCTTCGGTCATCACCTGGATGATGTCACCTGCCTTCGTGCCGGGAACCGGGGCCTCGAACATCGCTTGATGGGTCTGCGGATCAAAGCGGTCGCCAACTTCGGGAACGATCGGCTCTACCCCGTGTTTCTTGAACACGGTGATCAGCTCTCGCATTGTAAGTTCAATCCCTTCGATCAGGGCGGCCTGAGCTTCTTTCTGTTCGTCCGTCACGGTCTGCAAAGCACGGCGCAGGTTGTCATAAACTGGCAAGAGATCGCGGGCGAGTTTCGATCCGCCATAGTTCTCGGCCTCGCGACGATCGCGGTCTGCGCGCTTGCGGGTGTTTTCCGCATCCGCGAGCGCGCGCATGAAACGATCCCGGAAATCGTCACGCTCTGCGCGCAGGGCCTCGATCTCGTCAAAGCCTTCTCCTGCCTGTTCCGCCTCGATGGCTTCAGCCTCAGCGGCCATTTCATCCAGTGTTTGCGGTTCGGTCTTCGGCTCGGACATATCTTCTCTTTCTCTTCAGGACCGGTCCGACAGAAGCCTGCCGACCAGTTGAGCTGTGTAATCAACGATGGGCACGATACGCCCGTAGTTCAAACGTGTGGGGCCGATCACGCCGACAGCCCCGATAATCTTCCGGTCGGCGTTCATATAGGGAGAAACGACCAAAGAGGAACCCGAAAGTGAGAAAAGCTTGTTCTCTGACCCGATGAAAATGCGCACGCCCTCGCCTGCTTCGGCCAGATCCAGAAACTGGGCGATATCGCGTTTACGCTCGAGGTCGTCGAACAACGATCTGATCCTGTCGAGGTCTACTTCGGTATCGTCACCCAGAAGATTGCCGCGCCCTCGAACAATCAACCTTTCGCCCTGTTCGCCCTGGTTGACCCAAGTAGCAAGTCCGCTTTCGACCAGTTCGGCAGCCAACAAATCGATCTCTTGCCGCCGCTTCCCGATCTCCGTTGCTATGACAGAAGAAAGTTCAGACAGGGTCCGACCCTCGGCTATCGAATTGAGAAAGTTTGCCGCCTCTCGCATGGACGAGGGAGTTTGGCCGGATGGTGGGGCAAATACGCGGTTCTCAACATGGCCATCGCCAAACACCAGGACGACAAGGGCCCGCTCTCGGTCAAGGGACACAAAGTCGATGTGTTTGATCGGGGCTTCGTGCTTTGGGGTCAGGACGAGGCTGGCCCCTTTGGTAACACCTGACAGGGCAGAGCCGATCCGATCCAGAAATCCACCGACATCGCCATTGTCCCGGGCCGCGGATTCATCAAGACGTGCCCGGTCTTCGCCATTCAGGTCACCAACTTCGAGAAGTCCATCGACGAACATGCGCAACCCTAACTGAGTCGGGACACGTCCTGCACTGACATGTGGACTTCCCAAAAGGCCCAGGTATTCGAGGTCCTGCATGACATTGCGGATAGTCGCGGCGCTGACCTGTTCTGACATTGTCCGCGTAAGACTTCGCGAACCAACGGGTATTCCACTTTCAAGATAGCCTTCGACGACGCGGCGAAACACTTCGCGCGACCGGTCGTTCATCTCTTCTATCCGTGGCGTCTTGTCCGACATCATCCTGTCCGGCCCGTTTCAACAAGGGCGAGCCAATTAAAGCCTCGAGGTCGCCGGCGTCAATCGGTGCTTGCGTCAAACGGGGTTGGAATCACGATGCCGTGCGCGTATCTCGGCGTCAGTTGGAAAAAAGGGAAATGTCATGCGTCCATCGGGCCGTCAAATCAACGAAATGCGCGCTGTTTCGATCGAGACAGGGGTAAACCGTCATGCAGAAGGATCTTGCCTGATCAAGATGGGGGAAACGCATGTTCTTTGCACGGCAACCATCGACGAGAAAGTCCCGTCTTTCATGAAGAATTCAGGGCTTGGCTGGGTCACGGCCGAGTATGGTATGCTGCCCCGCGCGACGAATACCCGCATGCGCCGCGAGGCGAAGAACGGACAGTCGGGACGGACACAAGAGATCCAGCGACTGATCGGCCGATCATTGCGGGCCGGTGTGGACCGGGTCGCGCTCGGAGAGCGTCAGATCGTGGTGGACTGCGATGTTATCCAGGCAGACGGCGGCACCCGGTGTGCGTCGATCACCGGAGGCTGGGTCGCCTTGAAACTGGCGATAAAGAAGTTGATGGCTGCCCGTCTGATCACATCTGATCCGCTCATAGCACCGGTTTCAGCGATCAGCTGCGGCATCTATGCTGGTCAAACCTTGCTGGACCTGGATTACCCGGAGGACAGCGAAGCAGGCGTGGACGGCAATTTCGTCATGACCGACGGCCGCCTGATCGAAGTTCAGATGTCGGCCGAGGGCGCGACATTCACCCGCGAACAGATGGACGCCCTGCTTGACCTCGCCCTTGAGGGTAACGCAGCGCTTGCCGCAATGCAGATGGCCGCGGTTGCCTGACATGACCCGGCGGTTTGACGGATCTGCCCTTGTCGTTGCGACCCATAACGCTGGCAAGCTGGAGGAGATCTCAGCTTTGCTTGCGCCCTATGGTGTCAACCTAAGCTCGAACGCCGATCACGGCTTGCCAGAGCCTGAGGAAACCGAAGAGACTTTTGTCGGAAACGCCCGGATCAAGGCACATGCCGCTGCAAAGGCCACCGGCCTTCCTGCCCTTGCAGATGACTCCGGCATCGAGATTGACGGCTTGGGCGGTCGTCCCGGTGTTCACACGGCCGATTGGGCGGAAACGCCACAGGGTCGTGACTTTGTAATGGCAATGGAGCGAACCTGGGCCGAGCTGGAGGCTGTCGCCGCCCCGGAACCGAGGACGGCGCGGTTTTGCTGTACCCTCGTCTTGGCATGGCCCGATGGGCACGACGAAGTTTTCGAAGGTCGCATGCCGGGGCAAATAGTCTGGCCCATGCGGGGCGATCAGGGGCATGGCTACGATCCGATCTTTCAACCAGATGGCCAGTCGTTGACGTTTGGCGAAATGGATCGCTGGGAAAAGAACCAGATCAGCCACCGCGCGGACGCCTTCGCTAAGCTTATGAAGGGCTGTTTTGCCTGACCTCGCTCAGGACGATTGGCGGGCGGGCGGCTTTGGCCTGTATATCCATTGGCCATTCTGCCAGTCGAAATGCCCCTACTGCGACTTCAACAGCCATGTGGTCGCCAGCATCGATCAACCACGCTGGGCCCGCGCCTATCTAAGCGAGATTGCTCGGGTCGGTGCTGAGACCGAAGGTCGCGTCCTAAACTCTGTCTTTTTTGGAGGCGGGACCCCTAGCCTGATGGACGCAGAGACGGTGAACGCCATCCTGGATGCGGTCCGCGCGACGTGGCCCGTCGCGAACACCGTCGAAGTCACGCTGGAAGCCAATCCCACGAGCATCGAAGCTGGTCGGTTCGCCGCCTATGCGGATGCCGGGGTCAACCGGGTCTCCATGGGGGCGCAGGCTTTGAACGATGCGGACCTCAAGGCGCTGGGCCGACTGCACTCCGTCAAAGAAGCGATGGAGGCTTTTGATATTGCACGCCGCCTGTTTGGCAGGGTCAGTTTTGACCTGATCTACGCCCGTCAGGACCAAACGGTAGCTGCATGGGAGGCGGAACTGAAACAGGCCCTTACCCTCGCCGTCGACCACCTTTCCCTTTACCAATTGACCATCGAAGAGGGCACGGCCTTTGGCGACAGGTTTGCTGCCGGCCGCCTAAGGGGGCTGCCGGATGAAGATCGTGCCGCTGATATGTGGGAGGTGACGCAAGCAGTCACTGCGGATGCTGGGTTTGGAGCCTATGAAGTGTCCAACCATGCCCGGCCCGGCGCAGAGAGCCTGCACAATCTGATCTATTGGAAAGGCGGAGACTACGCCGGCATCGGTCCTGGCGCACATGGCCGGATGACCCTTGGAGGTATCCGACTCGCGACGGAGGCCCCCAAAGCGCCAACCGACTGGCTGTTACAGGTAGAGCGATCCGGCACAGGCGAATGCGTCCGGGAGGCGCTCTCCCCCGAAGACAGGCTCGCCGAATTTCTTATGATGGGACTGCGTTTGACAGAAGGCATTTCAACAGAACGGCTTGCCGTCCTCGCAGCCCATTCGAACCATGATTTATATAACAATATCAGAATCTTAGAGGATATCGGTATGCTCTTCTCGGGCGATGGCGCCCTTCGCGTCACAGCGGAGGGGCGGCCCATTCTCAACGCTATTCTACGCAAGCTGCTTGGGGCCTGAAAGCTTAGCCCCCGGAAAGGGCACGAAGCAGGTCGTCGAGCTGACCCAGATTTCGATAGCGCAAGGTTAGGGTCCCCCCCTCTTGTCCATCGGGATGGTCGATACTGACGGGCATGCCAAGCGTAGCGCCCAATTCCTTTTCGATCTGAATGGTATCTGCGTCCTTGGCACCCATGGCGCGGGTGGACCGGGCAGGACGGGCTGGCGCACCGTCGGTCTTGGCAAGCTTTTCGGCGTCACGGACGGACAGTTTTCCCTGAATGATGCGATTGGCAAACTCTGACGCTTTTGGATGACCGATAAGTGCGCGGGCGTGGCCAGCGGTCAGTGCGCCGCTGATCACATGGGCCTGTACGTCTTCAGGGAGAGAGAGCAAACGCATGAGGTTGGCAATGTGGCTTCGGCTCTTGCCAAGAGCCGCACCAAGCTGCTCTTGAGTATGGCCGAAACGGTCCATGAGTTGTCGATAGCCTGCCGCCTCATCAATCGCGTTCAAGTCGGCGCGTTGAATGTTCTCGATTATCGCGACTTCCAGAACCTCGGTATCGGTATAATCCCTTAGAATTACGGGGATTTCGTGCAGGGAGGCCATCTGAGCAGCTCTCCAACGACGCTCGCCGGCGACGATTTCGTAGCCGCCAGGATTCTCGGGGTCCTGGCGAATGATGAGGGGCTGGATGATCCCCTTTTCGCGAATTGACGCGGCCAGTTCATCCAGGGCCTCCTGACCAAAGCTGCGACGCGGCTGGTTCGGATTGGGTCGCAAAGCCTCGACCGGCACCCGCAAGTCTGGGCGACGGCTGCGACCCTCAGTCTGGGGTTCCTGGTTCACGTCGGCCATAAGAGCGGACAATCCGCGGCCAAGACCTCGGGTACGGTTATTTTTGTCAGCCATTGTCTATCCCTTCCCGGATCAACGTTCGCGAGCAATCAATTCCGCAGCAAGGGCGCGGTAGGCCAAGCTGCCGGTGGACCCAGTATCATAGTCCAGGACAGGCATGGCAAACGAGGGCGCCTCACTAAGTCGGACATTCCGGGGAATGACCGTTGCAAAGACAAGGTCTCCAAGGTTCTGACGCGCATCCGCCTCAACCTGTTGGGACAGGTTATTGCGACGGTCATACATCGTCAGGACGACCCCTTCGATCCGAAGCTTGGGGTTCGCCGCCTGTCGGACCTCTCGGAGCGTGAGCATGAACTGGGACAGACCCTCAAGAGCAAAAAACTCGGTTTGCAGCGGTACAATAACGGATTGTGACGCAACCATCGCGTTAACCGTCAAGATGTTGAGGGATGGAGGGCAATCGATCAATACATAGTCAATATTGAGCGCCTCCATCGCGGGGGCACGAAGGGCATCATGAAGCAAGTAGCTGCGCTTTTCGTTCGCGATAAGCTCAATATCGGCAGAGCTCAGGTCGGTGGTCGCCGGAACAATCAGAAGGTTGACGACGTCCGTTTCCTGGACCGCCTCCTGAGGTGTCGCGTCTCCTAGCACGAAATCGTAGGTCGTGACCTTGCGGCTTTCTGGCCCTATCCCAAGACCGGTCGACGCATTTCCCTGAGGGTCCAGATCCACAAGCAGAACGCGTCGATCCGCTTCGGCCAGTGCCGCACCAAGGTTGATGGCTGTTGTCGTCTTCCCAACGCCACCTTTCTGGTTTGCTACGGCGATGATCCGTGGACCGCGGGTATTCAACAGGTCAGACATGAGCGATCCTTGTGAGGGCTAGAATCCGGGCGCCAGATTCGGTCTGACTGTCATGGGATAGCAGCTCAAAGGTCCAATCCGCACGGGCCAATTGGACCTCGTCAGCTGCTGTGCGGCCTTTTTGCAAGAGCGCTATGCCTTCAGGAGCGAGGTGCCTTTGGACCAAGCCAATAAGGGCCGGCAAAGGCGCGAGTGCGCGCGCTGAAACCACATCCGCCGACAACGGGGGCACGGCCTCGATCCGGGATGACAGCACCGATACTGCAAGTCCAAGCTCACGAACGCAGGTCCGCAGAAAGGCCGATTTGCGCTGATCACTTTCGATCAGGGTTATGGACTTGTCAGTGTCGGCAGCCAGGATCGCAATGACAATACCGGGGAAACCTCCGCCACTGCCCAAGTCTACCCAGCTTTGCCAACCAGCGGGCGCCAAAGGAAAAAGCTGCGCTGAATCAAGGATATGACGGCTCCAAAGGTCCGGGATAGTGGCTGGCCCGACAAGATTAATCTTTGGGGTCCACTTACGTACCAGCCCCTCGAATACCGTGAGTCTATTGGCCGTTTCACGTGAAACATCCAGACCCGGCAATAGCGTCTCCAGATCACTTTTCACGCCGGTCGTGCCACTTGTTTTCGTTTCAACCGGGCTGAAATCAAAAGAAGCGCCGAAGGCGTCATGCCGTCGATACGCGCCGCATGGCCCAAAGTCGCCGGCCTTGTACGATTGAGTTTCAACTGAAGCTCTGTCGAAAGACCCGGGATACCCGAGTAAACGAAATCCGAAGGGATGACGTCCGCCTCGTCCTTCCGGAGCGAAGCGATGTCACGGTTCTGCCGCTCAACATAAGTCGCATAAAGTGCGTCACGTTTCAGCTGTTCCCTAATATCGGTTGAAATATCAGCAAGTTCCGGCGCCAAGCTGGCGATCTGATCAAAAGTTGAATCGCTTAGACTAAGCGCCTCAAGCCCTGTCCTGCGTTCCTTGTCAGGGTTGATGTTGATGCCCTGCCCCGCCAATTCGCGGGCAGAAAAGCTGTATCTCCCTAATCGCAACCTAGCCAACTCCAACGCTTCGGCCTTGGTTGAGAACAGCTCCCAACGGGTGTCATGCACTAATCCCAAATCGCGGCCAAGCGACGTCAATCTCTGGTCCGCATTGTCTGCCCTAAGCGACAACCGAAACTCAGCCCGAGAGGTGAACATGCGATATGGTTCACTGACACCTTTGGTAACAAGGTCATCAATCATGACGCCGATGTAGGATGTCGTCCTGCTGAAATGGACCGGCTCAAGTTCTTGCGATAGCCGGGCGGCATTCAAACCTGCGACCAGCCCCTGCGCTGCAGCCTCTTCATAGCCGGTGGTTCCATTGATCTGGCCCGCCAAGAACAATCCAGGCACATCTCGAAGGGCAAGGGCCGGCGTCAGAGCACGAGGATCAACAAAATCATACTCAATCGCATATCCAGGCTGGAGGATGATTGCATTCTCGAGGCCGCTGATAGACCTGACATAATCCTCCTGGACATCCCTGGGGAGCGACGTCGAAATACCATTTGGGTAGATGGTGTGATCATCCAGTCCTTCAGGCTCGAGAAAGACCTGGTGAGACATCTTGTCCGCAAAGCGGACAACCTTATCCTCGATCGAAGGACAGTAACGAGGGCCAACGCCCTCAATATGCCCACCATACATTGCGGAGCGACCTAGGTTTTGTCGAATGATTTCATGGGTTTTATCGTTGGTATGAGTAATCCCGCAACTAATCTGGCGTGCCATCGGTGTGGTTGATCGAAACGAAAACAGTGTTGGATCATCATCACCCGGTTGCATCTCGAGACCCGACCAATCAATAGACCGGCCATCGAGCCGAGGCGGAGTGCCCGTCTTTAGGCGGCTGAGCGGAAGACCAAATCCATCGAGCCGCTCGGCCATCCGCACAGACGGACGTTCGCCCATTCTTCCACCAGGATGGGAGGCATCGCCAATATGAATAACGCCGCGCAGAAACGTCCCAGTAGTCAGCACAACGGCCTTACTATGCAATTTGGATCCGTCGGCCATAACGATGCCACAAACCCGACCATCCACAATATTAAGATCTACCGCTTCACCCAGAACGATCTCCAATCCGGGGCAGTTGTAAATTTCCTTCTGCATCGCATGGCGGTAGCGGGCCCTGTCGGCTTGGGCCCGTGGGCCCTGAACGGCCGGCCCCTTCTTCCGATTAAGTAGACGGAACTGGATTCCTGCATAATCGGCGACCCGGCCCATAACACCGTCCAGCGCATCAATTTCGCGCACCAGGTGGCCCTTTCCCAGTCCCCCAATCGCAGGATTGCAAGACATCGCACCGATACCCTTTTGGTCCAACGTCACAAGGGCGACGCGAACACCCGTTCGTGCTGCCGCATGCGCCGCCTCGCAGCCCGCGTGGCCGCCCCCAATAACGATGACATCTTGCTCGCGATGTTTCACGTGAAACGGTCCTCACTTACCGATGCAAAAGCTGGAGAAAATTTCTCCCAGAATATCCTCGACATCCACCCTGCCTACAAGTGAGTCAACAGATCGAATAGCTGAGCGCAAGTTCTCTGCCAAAACGTCTGCTTGTTCAACAGCATTGGGCATCATTCTTATCGCCGCGTCGATATCCCTGATCGCACCAAGCATCGCCATCCGATGCCTTTCGCGCATCGCCACTCCGACGCGGGCTGTTCTTTCCCGGAGTGTGGTTGAAATGCGCGACACAAGACCGTCGACACCCTGCCCTGTCAGTCCAGAGATACCCACTCCATCGGAAGCTCCAATATCGACTTTTGACTGCACCACGATATCACCCTCCTTTTCCTCTAGAGTTGGGTGACCTCCGGGATCGATCATGTGTATCCGCAAATCCGCGGCAAGTGACCGCGCTGTGCCTCTCTCAATTCCAATCTGCTCAACTTGATCATCCGCTTGTCGAAGACCCGCGGTATCCAGAACAGTGACTGGCAAACCATCCAGAACCATTCTCACTTCAATGATATCGCGGGTTGTCCCAGCAAACTCTGACGTTATCGCCGCATCGCGCCCCGCCAACCGATTGAGCAATGTCGACTTCCCGACATTTGGTGGACCGACGATCGCAACCTCAAAACCCTCGCGAATTCGCTCGGCAATTCGGACTCCCTCTGCCTCCTGTGCCATCTCGACACGAACTGCCGTCAGAAGGGCCGATACTTCGGGGCTGACATCAACAGGTACGTCTTCATCCGCAAAATCTATCGTTGCCTCGATAAGGGCCGCAGACCGGATCAACGCCGCCCGCCAACGTTCTGCCAAATCTCCAAGGGCGCCAGAAAAGACACGGACAGCCTGCTGCCTCTGGGCCTCGGTCTCCGCATCAATAAGATCGGCCAAGCCTTCAACCTGCGCCAAGTCCAGACAACCATTCTCGAGCGCACGCCTGGTGAACTCTCCCGCCTCTGCTTGTCGTAAGCCGGGGATTTCGCCCAGAAACCGCAGCACGACTGCGACAATCGCTGTACTTCCATGCAAGTGAAGCTCTGCGACCTGTTCCCCGGTAAAGCTTCGCCCCTTTTCAAAGGTCAGGATCAGGGCATTGTCGATAAGTGAACCGTCTGGGCCCCTAACGGGCCGAAGGCTGCGTCCATGATCAGGGAGCGCCCCGGTCATTCTTTCAACCGCAAGCCTTGCATCAGGACCCGAGACCCGTACAACAGCAACGCCAGCCCTGCCCTGGGCCGTCGCTAGGGCAAAGATCGTATCCATCACACTAAACCTTTGTTATAAAATGATAACTCAGGTGTTCATGGAGTCGAAGAAGTCAGAATTGGTCTTGGTCTGCTTCAACTTGGAAATCAGGAACTCAATCGCGTCCGTCGTGCCCATCGGGTTCAGAATGCGGCGCAAAACGTAGGTCTTGGCCAGATCAGACTTATCAACCAAGAGCTCTTCTTTCCGTGTTCCAGACTTGAGGATATCCATTGCCGGAAAGACACGCTTGTCCGCGACCTTTCGGTCGAGAACGATCTCGGAGTTACCGGTGCCTTTGAATTCTTCAAAGATCACCTCATCCATCCGGCTGCCAGTATCGATCAGGGCGGTCGCGATGATGGTCAACGACCCACCCTCTTCGATGTTCCGGGCTGCACCAAAGAACCGCTTGGGCCGTTGCAGGGCGTTCGCATCCACACCACCGGTCAAAACTTTGCCGGACGATGGTACAACCGTGTTGAATGCCCTGCCAAGACGGGTGATCGAATCCAGCAGGATCACAACATCACGCTTGTGTTCCACCAGACGCTTGGCCTTTTCGATGACCATCTCGGACACCGCAACGTGACGTGTTGCAGGTTCGTCGAAGGTTGAGGATACAACCTCACCCTTCACCGATCTCTGCATGTCGGTAACTTCCTCTGGCCGCTCGTCGATCAACAGAACGATAAGGTAGCACTCCGGGTGGTTCTTCTCGATAGAGTTGGCGATGTTCTGCAAAAGAACTGTTTTACCCGTCCGTGGCGGGGCGACGATCAAGGACCGTTGCCCTTTGCCGATAGGCGACACCAGGTCAATAATCCGCGCTGACCGGTCCTTCACGGTCGGATCAGCCACTTCCATAATCAAACGCTCATCCGGGTAAAGCGGGGTCAGGTTGTCGAACGCCACCTTATGCTTGGCCTTTTCGGGATCCTCAAAATTGATCGATTCCACAGTGACCAGAGCAAAATAACGTTCGTTGTCGTTTGGCTCCTTGATGACACCCTGAACCGTGTCACCCGTCCGCATAGAGTGTTGCCGGATCATCTCGGGGCTGACGTAGATATCATCCGGGCCGGGCAGATAGTTTGCCTCTGGCGACCGAAGAAAACCAAAGCCGTCCTGCAGAACTTCAAGAACGCCGTCCCCACCAATGACCCATTCCTCATCAGCCCGTTCCCGCAGGATGGCGAACATCATGTCGCCTTTGCGCATAGTAGAGGCATTTTCGATCTCAAGCTCTTCGGCAAGGGACAGAAGATCCTTGGGGCTTTGCGCCTTCAGGTCAGCAAGGTTCAGACGGTCTTGGGACATAGGGTCATCCTAATACGACCTCAAAAAAGGGCCGATCACACAGGTATGTAGCATTGAAAGTGCATTGCCCCGGACGGGGCTGCAAAAACGCACTTACGCGACCGGTCGCCGCGAGTCAATCTCTAGGCTGTCAAAACGGCCGAACCACGACAGCTGTGACTATAATAAGCATCAGTACCGTTGGTACTTCGTTCGCCAGCCTGTAGGACCGTCCGGTCCTCGTGTTGGTCCCTGCGGCAAACTCTTTGCGCCGTGCGCCCAGCCAGCCGTGCATACCTGTCATTGCGATAATAGAGGCCAGTTTGATCCATGACCAGGCAGCGCCCCAGTCAAAAGCACCAAGACCAATCAGGATCAACCCGAACACCCAGCTTGCGATCATTGCTGGCGTCATGATGAGGCGAAGCAGCTTCGCCTCCATCACCTGAAACGTCTGATCAAGCTCTGAACCAGGCTTTGCCCGTTCCGCGTGATAGACAAATAGCCGAGGTAGATAGAACATCGCCGCCATCCAACTGATCACCGACACGATGTGAAGCATCTTGATCCAAGGATAGGCTGATACCAGAAGATCGGTCATTGAACGTCCTTTCACTCACGGCCTTCTTCCTTAAATGAAAGATAAGAAAAGAAAAGATGATGTTGATTAAAGGGCGGTGGATAAGACGGGCTGAATGATTCATCCGCAACCTTGTCCACAGTCAAAAGGTGTACTGTTAACCACCACTCTCGAGGAGGAGAGGTTTTAATATATTGATAAGATTATATAAAAGAGTTAACATAACATGAATTTTCCAACATTGCCTCACTTGACTCTTATGGATACAGAGAGTCATCCACAGGCAGCTGTTATCCTTACCCACCGTGGATGAATGACCTGTACACCGGTCGTTTGTACAAAGTTCTCCCCTCGAATTGCACTTCCCAACGCAGCGCGTAAGTTGACCCCAGCCCATCAACACAGTTGCCCTCAGGAAACCCCCCAGGTTTGTCCACATGACCACTCCGATCATTCTCGCCTCTGGCTCTGAGATCCGCGCGACCCTCATGCGCAACGCAGGCGTTCCGTTCGAGGTCATGGTAGCGCGTATTGATGAAGAGGCGATCAAGTCCGCACTTCTGGCCGAGGCCGCAAATCCACGAGATGTCGCCGACACCCTGGCCGAGTTGAAGGCCCGCAAAATATCCGCCCGGACACCAGGGGCACTTGTGATCGGCTGCGATCAGGTCCTTGAGGTCGGTGGGGCACTTCTTTCGAAACCGACAAACCGGACCGAAGCACTGGCCCAGCTGAAAAGCCTTCAGGGCAAGACGCATCGTCTGTTATCAGCCGTTGTGATCTACCAAAATGACGAACCCCTTTGGCGGCATGTCGGTACTGTGCGGCTAACCATGCACGAGAACTCTGAAACCTGGTTGTCTGCCTACGTTGACCGCAACTGGCCAAGTATCCAGAGTGCAGTCGGTTCCTATAAGCTCGAGGAAGAGGGCGTTCGTTTGTTTTCCCGGATCGAGGGTGATTATTTCACTGTCCTTGGCCTACCATTGCTAGAACTTCTGTCATATCTCAGCCAGCGGGGGGTACTGCCGACATGACGCAACATCGCATTCCTCTAGCGGGTGTCATCGGCAACCCCATCGCGCACTCCCGCTCCCCCCGCCTGCACAAGCATTGGCTTAAGACCTATGGCATCATAGGGGACTATGTTCCGCTTCATGTAACAGACGAGGACCTGCCCCAGGTGATCGCGACCCTTCCCAAGATGGGGTTCGTAGGCGTCAACGTCACCATTCCGCACAAGGTTGCTGTCCTTCAATACGCCGATCAGATCAGCGATCGCGCAACCCTCATCGGGGCAGCAAACACCTTGATCTTCAGGGCAGATGGCAAAGTTCATGCAGATAACACTGACGGATACGGATTTCTTGCCAATCTTCGCCAGGGCGCCCCTGATTGGGACCCCTCGGCAGGGCCGGCTGCGGTTTTGGGCGCTGGTGGGGCTGCGCGGGCGATAATCGCGGCCTTGATCGAGGCGGGGACAAAGGAAATTATGCTATCGAACAGGACGAGGCCCAAGGCCGAAACCCTCAAGGCTGATTTCGGGTCCCGGGTGACGGTCGTGGACTGGGTCCAAGCCGGAAACATGATCGAAGCCTCCGCGACCGTCGTCAACACAACGTCGCTCGGTATGGTTGGGGCGGCAGAGTTTCGTGTTCCCCTCGACGGATTGCGCCGCGGGATGGTGGTTACAGACCTCGTTTACACCCCATTGCGGACCCGTCTTTTGCAGGCCGCCGAAGAGGCTGGATGTACCACTGTCGACGGCCTTGGGATGCTGCTTCATCAGGGCGTGCCGGGCTTTGAACGTTGGTTCAGTCAGCGGCCAGAGGTCGATGAAGCAACCCGGGCAGCCGTTCTGGGATGACCTTTCGCCTAGGCCTGACCGGCTCAATCGGAATGGGCAAGTCGACGACAGCAGCGATGTTTGCTGAAGAAGGCGTCCCAGTCTGGGATGCCGACGCCGCTGTTCATCGCCTTTATGCAACTGGTGGCGCGGCTGCCAAGCTTCTGGCAAAGGTCATGCCGGATGTCATCAAAGATGGGGCCGTTTCGCGTGACCTGATCAAAGCCGCCATTGCCCGTGACCCCTCGGTTCTGTCGAAGATCGAAGGCTACGTGCATCCATTGGTGGCCGCCGATCGGACCTCGTTTGCTGACCGCTCCGAAGAACCGATTATCCTCTTTGATATTCCGCTTCTCTTTGAGACGGGTGCTGACGTCGGAATGGATGCCGTCGTGGTGGTTTCTGCACCACCCGCCGTTCAGAAGGAACGGGTCCTTGCCCGTCCTGGCATGACCGAAGCGCAATTTGAAATGATCCTCGCCCGCCAGATGCGAGATTCTGAAAAGCGGGCAAGGGCAGACTATGTGATCGAGACCGTCTCACTGGACGCTACGCGGGCTGCTGTGCGAGATGTCTTAACGAAGCTCAAAGGAAAACTGACTGATGCGTGAAATCGTCCTGGACACTGAAACCACCGGATTCGAGCCCGAGGATGGCGACCGTATCGTCGAGATCGGCGCTGTTGAGCTCTTGAACCACGTTCCGACGGGTCGGACTTATCACCAATACATCAATCCCCAACGTTCCATGCCGAAAGAAGCGTTCGAGGTGCACGGTCTTGGCGATGATTTCCTGCGCGACAAACCGCTTTTTGTCGATATTGCACAGGCTTTTGTTGATTTCATCGGCGATGCGACCCTTGTCATCCATAACGCCGCCTTTGACATGAAGTTTTTGAATGCTGAACTTGGCTGGGTGAAACGGCCGCTTTTGCCGATGGACCGCGCCCTCGATACCCTCGCTATCGCGCGCAGACGGTTTCCAGGTTCTCCCGCGTCGCTTGATGCCCTGTGCCGCCGATTTGGAATAGACAACTCCAACCGGACCCTTCACGGCGCGCTTCTGGATAGCGAGATTCTGGCAGAGGTATATCTGGAGCTTATCGGTGGTCGACAGCCCGATTTTGCCTTGGCAACCGATCCGACTGATCAAAGCAGGGGTGAAACGGGATCGACTTGGCGCGCAAGACCAAGGCCAACACCCTTATGTTCGCGTCTGACAGAGAGCGAAGCCGCCGCCCATGCGGCCTTTGTAGCTGAATTGGGCGACGACGCTTTCTGGAAAAAAGCTTAGGCGCTGGGCGCTACTTCGCTGGCCTGCTGGGCTTGAACCCGGCGGGCAAGCTCATTGCGGTAAAGCGTGAGGAAATCGATCGTCTCAAGATTGATCGGCACAAAACCACCATCCCGTGTGACGTCGCTGACAATGCGGCGCAAGAAGGGGAAGGTGATGCGTGGGCATTCGATCAAAAGGTAGGGGTGCATCTGCTCTTCCGGGACACCTTCGATCTGGAAGACACCCGCATACTCAATCTCGAACAGAAAGATCGTCTCGCCTGACCCTTTGGCCTTTGATGTGATCTTGAGCTTGGTAATCACTTCGTACTGGTTTTCGGCGCCCCGCTTGCGGGCATCAAGGTTCACCTGAACCTGCACTTCCGGTTGAAGATCGCCCTGAAGCCCTTTTTGGGCCAGAACGTTTTCAAATGACATGTCGCGGATGTATTGGGCAATGACCCGCTGGGTGACTTTGGGGGTCTCAGCAGGTGCGGCAGCAGCGGCGCCGTTGTTTTCGTTTGTATCGGCCATCAAGGTGCTCCGTTGAAATTTTTGTCCGTCATCCTCTAGCAGGAGGATGGCTCCGCCTCAATGGTAACGCCGCCTAGTGTTTCGTCCAACCGGACGGGGGATGCGTTGGGGGTTTGGGTGACGACAAATCCTCAAATTCGCCATCGATCACCTGGTCACGGGGCGCGCGGCGTTGATTTGGGTGCGCACCTGGACCGGGTGGTTGTTGTCCCATCGTAAAGGTCCGAACTTTCATCCTGGCGCGTGCCTGCCTCATAACCCAAAGACGAACGGATGGGACGAGAAAGGCAAATCCGACGGCGTCGGTAAAGAACCCAGGCGTCAACAACAGGGCGCCCGACACCAAAATCATGGCACCATGGGCCAATGCCTCGGACGGATCGGACAGATCGCTAAACGACCTTTGCAAATCGGACAAGGCCCGCGAGCCTTGGCTTCGGACCAAGGCGGTTCCGGCTACCGCAGTCAGCACGACGATAAGAAGCGTTGGCCAAAGGCCGATAAGACCGCCAACCTGGATGAACAGGGCGATTTCAATCAGCGGAACCGCAAGAAAAGCGAAAAGCAGCCACATTTGTGACCTCCATCATAGTTAGTTGGCGTGCGGTGGACTTGAACACACCCCTGCCCTACATAGGTTTGAGTTGGCGGTTTGCTAAGACCGCTCCAAAGAGGCAAGCATGAATTCTCCAATTATCCAGCTGCTCGTTCTTGCGGGTATCGCCGTTTTTCTCATCCTGCGTTTGCGCAACGTGCTTGGCACGCGCGAAGGTTTTGAAAAGCCGCCCACAACGATAGGTGCAGAGACCAAGCGCCGCTCGCAACCCGAACTCGAAGTGATCGAGGGCGGGCCGGATCGTGATATCACGGACCATGTTGCCGAGGACAGCGATGCCGCTAAGGCGCTTGCCGCCATGAAAGGCGTTGATCGATCCTTTCATCTGGGCGAATTTCTTCAAGGTGCCCGGGGTGCCTACGAGATGATCCTGATGGCGTTCGAGAATGGTGACCTCGCCTCGGTCAAGCCCTTCCTATCGGACGAAGTTTACGCCGCCTTCGCCAGTGTTGTCGAAGAACGCGAGCGTAATGGCCTGAAGGTCGAAGCGACCTTTGTCGGGATCAGCGACCTTAGCCTCAAGGACGTTGAATTTGATCGTGGCACGCGCGAAGCAGAATTGAGCGTCAAATTCGTTGGTGAACTGACCGAGGTCGTTCGTGATCGGGCCGGTGATCTTGTTGAAGGCAGCTCGTCCGCGATCAAGCGCCAGAGGGATATCTGGACCTTTGCCCGCACGATGGGCAGCGCCGATCCCAACTGGATCCTTGTCGCCACAAGCGAATGATCCGGGCCGCTGCGGGGGCTTTGATGCTTGGCCTCGCAGCGTCGGGGGCGGTGATGGCTGAACCCAAAATTTCGGTTCTGGCGTTTTCCGACCTGGCCAACTGGTCCGATGATGATCACAGCGAGGCGCTATTCGTCTTCACAAATACCTGTGGGGATATGCCAGATCGCGACTGGTCAAACCTATGCGCGCTGGCCAAAACCGGGCCAGAGGCGCGCAGCTTCTTTGAATTGTTCTTTCTTCCGGTCCTGATCGAGGATGGATCAGACCCCCTTTTTACCGGATATTTTGAGCCAGAGCTTTCCGGCTCTCGCGTGGAAACTGCGAGATTTCGCTACCCCATCTATGGTGTTCCGCCCGATCTGCCGACCGGAACCGCTTGGTTAACCCGCAAAGAGATCGACGACGGCGCGCTGGCTGATCGGGGGCTAGAGCTTGCCTGGCTTAGCGATCCGGTGGAGCTGTTTTTTCTGCAGGTCCAGGGATCCGGCCGCATCCGGTTGCAAGACGGCACCGTCATGCGGGTTGGTTACGGCAACAACAACGGTCATTCCTATTCGTCAATCGGCGCCGAGATGGTCGCCCGTGGCATTTATCAGCCGCACCAGGTCTCAGCCGATGTCATCCGTAGTTGGGTCAGTCGAAACCCCGAAGATGGTCGGGATCTGCTTTGGACCAACCGCTCTTATGTCTTTTTCAGGGAAGTGTCCGAGGTCCCGGCGAGTGAAGGTCCGTTGGGCGCAATGAACCGCTCGATCACTCCGTTGCGAACTGTTGCAATTGATCCTGCAATTGTGCCGTTGGGTGCACCGGTTTGGATCGAAAAAGACGGCGAGGTTCCTATGAACCGGCTGATGATCGCGCAAGATACCGGGTCGGCCATCAAGGGTGCGCAGCGGGCGGATATCTTTTATGGAACCGGCACACAGGCTGGACGCGAGGCGGGCCGAATTCGGGATGGCGGTCGCATCGTCGTCCTAATGCCGATCCAACGTGCCTATGCTTTAATCCCGGACGTCCTGGGTGATGCCAGCCCATTGGCTGACGGCTGATGCGGCGGCCCAGGCATCTATCGCCCGAAGAACGGGATTTGTGGAACCTTGTCGCAAAGCGGGCAAAGCCGCTTGGCCCTGAGCGGACTGAGCCCCTCGCCCCTCCGCCAACCGCTGCGCCGCCGAAAAAAAAGGTTGGTCCGGTCCGCAATGACACCCCATTGCCCGACTTTCGGGTTGGTCAGGCCGTGGACCATCACCGCACGAACGACCTTGTGCCCAGCCTTGTTGCCCAGATGTCAGGCCAACCGATCCAGATGGACAACAAGTCCTTTGGCAAGATGAAGCGTGGCAAATTGGTGCCCGAAGGTCGGATTGACCTGCACGGCATGACCCTGTCCGAGGCTCATCCCGCGCTGACCTCCTTTATCCTTCATTCCCATGAAATGGGTCGTCGGCTGGTTCTTGTGATCACGGGTAAGGGCAAGCTGAAGGATTACGAAGCCCCGATGCCGGTCCGTCAGGGGGTTTTGCGCCATCAGGTCCCCCAATGGCTGAACCTGCCGCCGTTGCGCGCCCGCGTCTTGCAGGTCACCCCCGCCCATATCCGCCATGGGGGGCAGGGCGCCTATTACGTCTACCTACGCCGAGGCCGGTAAGGTCGTCGCTGCCCGCATCACGCCGACGGCAGCAAGTAGGCCCGACGCGGCAAAGTAGGCAGCCATCAGGAAAAGCTGCGTTTCAAAGGCAATGTTCCAGTCGATCAGAACCCCTGTCACGCCGGGCCCGATGGCCGAGCCGAACACCATGATGGCCGCGGCCGCCGCCTTGATGGAACCGACGTAGCGGGTTCCAAAGAATTCCGCCCAGAACGCACCGGGCAATGTGCTTTGAAGCCCTTGGCCAACTGCGACCAACACCATCCCGACCGCGGCGCCGCCAAGGCTATGAGTTGCACCCAGCACGATGAAACCAGTCGCAAAGGGGATCATATAGGGCACGGTCACCCACGCGCTGCCGAATTTGTCGATGGCCCAACCGCTGACAAAGGTGGCGGCGATCACAGTGACGGTGAACAGAGGCATCAGCGAAACGAACTCGGCCAGGGTCCAGCCCTTAACTTCGGTCAGATGGACCTGCTGAAAGAACAGTGCCGTGCCCCAGGCTGGCGGCCCAAGAAGAACGGGCACCATCATCCAGAACAGGGGATGGCGCAATACCTCGGACCTCGTCCAATGGCGCCCCTCCATTCCGGCGGCCTGAACGTCAGCGGCTATGGATTGCGGGGTCCGTTCCAAACGCAGGAGCACCGCGACAAAGGGCAAGGATGCAAGCACAAGCCCCGCCGCAACAACCCAGACCCACCGCCAGTCCATCAGCATCATCAACGCGACGAAAGCGACCGGCAGGATCGCCTGCCCAAAGGCAAACCCCATAGATGCAATTGACAGCGCCCGACCCCGCGTCGCGACGAACCAGCGCGCCATTGAAACGATGGCGATATGGCTGATCATGCCCTGCCCGGTAAAGCGCAGGGCAAAGATGACACCAACCAGCATCCATGGCCCAGTCACCGCAGCCATCGCCAGGCAGGACAAGGCCAGAAGGACAGAGGTGATCGGAGCAAGGACGCGGACACGGAACAGATCCGTCAGTCCGCCAGCCCAGACCATCACAATGGCCGAGGCGGCGGTTCCAAGGGTATAGATTCCCCCCCACTGCCCATGCGACAGGGAAAAAGCCTCCATGATCTCGCCCGCAAAGATCGAGATGATGAAGGTCTGGCCGTAGGACGACGTAAAGGTCAGAAGGAACCCGGCCAGAAGGAACGCCCGGTTCTCTGCCACGAAGCGAAGAAAACTCATGCCGCTGTCGTCTCAGCTTGTACTGAAAAAGAAAAGGGGTGTTGTGGCACCCCCTTTCAATATCAAAGAACGTAGCGGCTCAGATCGGCAGAGCGGCTAAGCTCGCCCAAGTGCTTTTCGACGAACGCTGCGTCCACCTGCACACTGTCGCCGGCCTGATCGGGGGCGTTGAAACTCAGGTCCTCGAACACGCGTTCCATGACGGTATAAAGCCTGCGGGCACCGATATTCTCTACTGTCTGGTTCACCTCGGCTGCGATCCGGGCCAGGGCTGCGATGCCGTCGGTGGTGAAGGTGACCGTGACATCCTCGGTCTTCATCAGGGCGGTGTATTGCAGGGTCAGAGCGTTGTCAGTTTCGGTCAGGATGCGGACAAAATCATCCTCTGTCAGTGGGCGTAGCTCTACCCGGATCGGCAGGCGCCCCTGCAGTTCCGGCAACAGGTCCGACGGCTTGGCGACATGAAATGCGCCCGATGCGATGAACAGGACGTGGTCGGTTTTGACCGGCCCGTGCTTTGTGCTGACGGTGGTGCCTTCGATCAGAGGAAGCAGATCCCGTTGCACCCCTTCGCGGCTGACATCTGCGCCACGGGCATCCGCGCGGGCGCAGACCTTGTCGATCTCATCCAGAAAGACGATCCCGTTCTGCTCGACCGCTTCCAGCGCGGCCTTGGTGACGGTTTCGTCGTCCAAAAGCTTGTCTGCCTCATCCGCGATCAGGACGTCATAGCTTTCTGCGACGGTCATCCGCTTCTTAACGGTCCGGCCACCCATCGCTTTGCCGAACAGATCACCAAGGTTCATCATGCCACCCATTCCGGCACCGGGCTGGCCCGGAACCTCGAACCCGCCCAAGGGGTTGGAGGTGTCCTGCAACTCAAGTTCGATAATCGTGTTGTCAAGCTCTCCGGTTTTTAGCTTGCGGCGGAACAGGTCCCTCGTGCCTTCGCGGGCGTCGGTTCCGGCGATGGCGGTTACGACCCGCTCCTCCGCCGCCTTCTGGGCCGAGGCTTTGACATCCTCGCGCATGTGTTCGCGGGTGTTGAGGATGGCGATATCGACAAGATCACGGATGATCTGCTCAACATCGCGGCCAACATAGCCCACTTCGGTAAACTTGGTCGCTTCGACCTTGATGAAGGGCGCACGGGCCAGCTTGGCCAGACGGCGGCTGATCTCGGTTTTGCCGACGCCGGTGGGGCCGATCATCAGGATGTTCTTTGGGTAAACCTCATCGCGCAGATCGTCGCCCAACTGCTTGCGCCGCCAGCGATTGCGCAAGGCAACGGCAACGGCACGTTTCGCGCCATTCTGGCCAATGATGAAGCGGTCAAGCTCGGACACGATTTCGCGGGGGGTCAGGTCAGTCATGGGATATCCTCAGACGGATGGGGGCAAGCGATCAAGGGGCAGCACCGGCCCCAACCCCCGAAGGAGAAGGGCTCGCAGCTTTTCCCAGAACGCACCCAGAAGAAGCAGGGCAAGGCCAAGGGCAAAGATGGTAAACGCACCCCCATCACCGCCAAAGACGGTAAAGGCGAGGGTCACGCAGTAGCCAACGGCGGTGATCAGAAACGACCGGCGGTCGATGATGACGGCAATCACGGCAAACACTGCCAAGATCACGGCGAGGGTTACCGACGATCCGCTGGTCAGAAGGGTCAGCGCGATAGTGTTCACAAGGGCAGGGGCCGCGACGACATGCAGCCAGAACCCGTTGGCAGATCGGCGGGTGACACGATGGGGGTCCGACATGTCAAAAGCCATGGCAACCGCAAAGACCACAAGTCCGATCAGCAGGGTGATCCAGGCAAACCGGCCATCCGCAGATAACAGGAACAGGTCTTCGAACGACTGTGGTGACCCGCCCGATGTCGAGGCCCAGACCAGCGCCACGGCAAAGGCCCCAAGCGCAATCATGGCCATGGCAAAGGGGACCCGGAACCGGAACCAGAACACCAGAACCGCGAGCGTCGTCAGGGCAAGGGGTAGGGGCAGGCTGGAAAAATCCTGCTGTGCAACCATGAATGGCTGCGAAAAGTTGGCCGATAGCCCAACACTGGCATTCGCCGCCCAAAGGACAGCAAGTGTAATGGCCGGGGCGACCATGCGGCGGCGGCGGACAAAGTATTCGGACAGCATCCAAAGCATGACCGCGCCAATTCCGGCAAAGCCTGTCGCACGGGAAAAGTAGTTTCCACCTTCGACGTAAAGGGCACCGATTGCAGACCATCCAATGGTCAGGATGATCATCCCGACAACAATGAAGATCTCATTGAACCCGCGAAACAGCTCAAAAGGTTCGTCACCGGGTGCCAGATCCGTGCGTGCCCCTCTGCGACTGTCGGCCAGACTGGCCAGGCTTGCCGCCTGCGCCTCGGTGATCAGCCCCATGCTGACGGCTGCCTTAAGGTCAGCCCGTTCGATCATGCAGAGATGCTTTCGACGGTCAGATTGCCGTTGGTGTAGACGCAGATGTCCGATGCAATGGCCATGGCGCGGCGGGCAATCGCCTCGGCGCTCAGGTCGCTGTCCATCAGGGCGCGGCCAGCGGCGAGGGCATAGTTGCCGCCCGATCCGATCGCGGTCACGTCATGCTCAGGCTCCAGAACATCCCCAGCCCCGGTGATGACAAGCAGTTCCTTGCCATCGGATACGATCAGCATCGCCTCTAGCTTTTGCAGGTATTTGTCGGTCCGCCAGTCCTTGGCCAGTTCCACGCTGGCGCGGGCCAGCTGGCCGGGTGTCGCCTCAAGCTTTTTCTCAAGCCGTTCCAGCAAGGTAAAGGCATCCGCCGTTGATCCTGCAAACCCGGCGATCACGTCATGCCCGCCGGGCGAAAGGCGGCGCACCTTCCGGGCTGTGCCTTTGATGACGGTCTGGCCAAGGCTGACCTGTCCGTCGCCGGCGATCACAACCTCGCCACCTTTGCGCACACCGATAATGGTTGTGCCGTGCCAGCCGGGAAACTCTTGCTTGCTCATCGTCTTGTCCTCGCTTTGACCTCTATATGCGGGTGGGTCGGCCCTGCTGCAACGTCTGCGGCGAAATTCGCAGAAACGAAAAAGGCGTCCCCGGACCGGAGACGCCTTGTTTCATAATGGTTTGGTCGGCTCAGATCGACTGGTCGATCCAGCTTTGCAGCGCCGCCTTGGGGGCAGCACCGGCACGGTTCGACACGACTTCGCCGTCCTTGAAGACGAAGAGGGCCGGGATACCGCGAACACCCATACGGGCGGGCGAATCGGGGTTTTCGTCGACGTTGATCTTCACGATCTTGACCTTGCCGTCATACTCGGCGGACAGCTCTTCAAGCGCTGGGCCGATCTGTTTGCACGGGCCGCACCACTCGGCCCAGAAATCCACAACCACAGGGATTGGCGACTGCCGAACTTCGGCATCAAAAGTGGCGTCGGTGACTGCTACGGTTGCCATCAGGCATCTCCTTGGCACATGACTTGGTGGCTGAACCTAGGGGCGGCAACCACATAGGTCAAGGTAGGGTTGCGCGAGCGAGAGCAGTTGTAACAAGGGCCTGTGGCATTGGCATCAACCTTGCCTCGGCGGTCCACAGGATCGCGACGTCGATCGTCCGTCCGGGCCAGATCTCTGTCAGCATCGCGTGATAGGCGCCCATCTGGCGCAACAGCCCTTCGGGCGTGTCCTCGGGCCGGTCGGGAACAACCCGATTGGTCTTGTAATCCACTGCCAGAATGCGGTCGCCCTCAATGATCAGCTGGTCAATCGCCCCATGCAACCGAACTGAAGGGGTACGGATTTGTGCCGTCACGTCGACCTCGGTCAACGCGTCTGTCCCAAAGATATCCGCAAGGTGGGGGGCGTCGATCAGGGCAAGAGCGTCTGCCACCAGTTCGTGATTGTGCGGAGCGAGCTGCGCGCCAAGTCTGGCCCTGTCTTGTGGTGCCGCCCTCGGCAAATGCTCCAAAAGGCGATGGACGAGGGTCCCGCGTTCCTTGGGGTCAAGGTCAACGTCATAATCCGCTTCGCCCGGCAGCACCTTGTCACCACCAAGATCTGACGGCAGCAGCGGTTTCGACCTGTCGATCCGGTCGCCAATCGGCCCAAGGTGCGCCGGCATAGACACTTGCACCGGCGCATCATTGGTTTGCTGCACCGTATCGCCGGCATCCCAATCGTCGTTGCTGACGCGCAGGCCGGGGCCGACGCCAAACTCGTGCGCCACTGCGCCTGAACGGGCCATGCCATCCTGCACCATGGCATGCCAGCTTTCGCCGCCCGATCCTGTATCGCCAGCCGCGCAAACGACTAGCCAGCTTTGGGCCCGCGTCATTGCCACGTACAAAAGCCTGCGTCTTTCCCGTTCGTTCGCGGCTTTCCGGTCCTCCCTCGCGTCGGTCATGACCTGTGGCATACTGCCGACATTGCCTGCCCACATGACCATATCGCCCGATGGTAAAAGCGGGTCCTTCACGGTGTTCTGCCGTTTGCCACTGTCAGGCAGAAAGACAATCGGCGCCTCGAGGCCCTTGGCACCATGCACGGTCATGACCCGGATCTTGCCGCTTGATCCGTCAGCCTGACGCTTGATCTCAAGATCATCTTCGCCCAGCCATTCAAGAAACCCTGTCAGGCCCGGGATGTTCGACCGCTCATACCCAAGGGCCTGGGACAACAGGGCGTCAATCCCATCCTCGGCCTCTGGGCCCAACCGGGCCAGCAGGCGACGGCGGCCATCATGGCGGGTCAGAATCCGGTTGATAAGGTCGTAGGGCCGCATGAAGTCTGCCCGGGCAAGCAAATCAAACAGGACGGCCTTGGTATCGTCATGCCCCTCGGCCTCTCTGAGGGCCTGCCATAGAAATGCTCGCCCCCGGGGTTGTGCCAGATCGAAAAGCGCCTTTTCGGACCAACCGAAAATGGGCGACCGGAGTGCGGCTGCTAACGACAGATCGTCTTCGGGCAGGGCCAGGAACTTCAGCAGCGCCTCGATATCCTTTACCGCCAACTCTGCCCCAACGCGAAGCCTGTCTGCCCCGGCCACGTCAAGGCCGGCCTGCTTGCAGGCCCGGATGATTTCGGCGAACAGATCGGACCGTCGCTGAACAAGGATCAGGACATCGCCAGCCGTGATCGGACGGCGCTGCATCGGGCCGTTTGGCACAGGTTGGGCATGAATAGTCTCTGTTTCGATCATGCGCTTGATCTCAGCCGCGATCGCCTCGGCCAGACGGACCTTCTCATGTCGCGTACCGATGGCGTCAACGGGGGCGGTCCAGTCGCTAGGGGCCTCGTCTTCCTTAATCTTCTCAAGCGGGGGCCAAAGGTCAACACGCCCTGGCAAAGTCTCTCTGAAGGCAAAGTGTTCAGGCGCGTCGGGGCCAAGGCCGTCGAGCAGATCATCGACAAAGGTTGTATCAACAGTCCTCAGGACAGCGCTTGCCGACCTGAAGGAGTATTGCAGGTCCAGCTTCTCTAACCTTTCCTGAACATTTCCCAAGGCTTGTTCAAAGTGGTCCCGCATCCGGTCGAAACCCTCTGGGTCCGCCCCTTGAAACGAGTAGATGGATTGCTTTTTATCGCCCACGACAAAGATCGTCCTTCGACGGTCTGGCAGTGCGCCCTGTCCGGCCGAGAATTCCTGCGCAAGGCTTTCGATCACGCTCCACTGTGAGGGGCTGGTGTCTTGCGCCTCATCCACCAGAATGTGATCGATCCCACCATCAAGGCGGAACAGCACCCATTGCGCCACGGTCGGATCATTCAGAAGCCCGCGCGCCCGATCGATCAGATCGTCGAAATCAAGCAGACCCCGCGCCAGTTTGGCCGCCTCGTAGCGGTGGACGAACTCGGTTGCGAAGGCATAGAGCGCCTGCGTTCGGGCAATAGCGGCAAGGCCCAGACGTAGGGGGCGGGCCTCCTGCAAGCGGACCATCAGGTCGTCGATCTCTTCGACCAGTTCAGGGGCCTTCTTTTGAAGGGGTTTGGTCGGAACATTGCCTATCTTGGCGCAATGCGGGTTCTTTGTCTTGGGACCTGAGACAAACACATCTTCAAGCTGTTCCAGATGCTGGGCGTTCAGGGCGCCGGTGCGTGGTATCAGCCGCAGCTTTGCCGCCGTCTTGAGATCCGCCGACGATCCGGTCTCACAAAGGGATATGAATGTCACAATGTTCTTGCGGTCGAGGTCTGTCACAGTGTTCGACAAGAGCGTCTCGATGGTAAGGCCGGCTGGAACCTCGAACAGATCGTAAAGTTTGCCGATGTCTGGCCTGGCGGCAAAGGCCCGTTTTCTGGCCGCAATCGCCTTGAGAAGCGGATCAAGATCGTCGCCCGACATGTGACGGGCCAACCCCTGAACGATCTGGGGCATCTCTTCCGAAATCTTGTCGACGACCTCGTTTCGCAGCAGGACGGCGGTCCGATCTTCCATCTCTGAAAACTGTGGGCTTACACCAGCCTCAAGCGGGAACCGGCGCAACAGACCCGCACAGAATGAGTGGATGGTCTGAATGCGCAGCCCGCCGGGCGTCTCGATCGCCCGCGCAAAGAGTGTTCTGGCGCGCTTGAGGTCGTCGTTTGACAGGTCATCCTCGACCCCAAGGGTCCGCAACTGTTCGGTAAGCTTGGCCGCCGACATCATCGCCCAAGCGCCCAGGCGCTGAAACAGCCGGTTCTGCATCTCGCTTGCGGCGGCTTTGGTGTAGGTCAGGCACAGGATGTTCTGAGGGTCGACCGCGTCAAACAACAGCCTTGCCACCCGGTCGGTCAAAACCCGCGTCTTGCCAGAGCCTGCGTTGGCGGAAAGCCATGTTGATTTGCGCGGATCAGAGGCGCGGACCTGCTGTTCTGTCGCGTCATCCCTTGGGGTCATGACAGATCCTCAGGCGTGATTTCGGTTGTATCGTCCCATTCGCCATATCGGGACAGATGGTCATAGTCGCTGGCGTATTTCATGAGTTTCGGCGTCATCCGGGCCGTGTAGCCCCGGGAATGAACGGCCCATCGTTGCATCAGGACGCGCAATTCGTTCCATACAACAGCGGTGGGAACATCCTCCAGCGGGGCCGGGACCAGAACCTGGGGTGTCAGCCCGATATAGGTGGCGGTAAGCGTTCTTGCCGTTTCCAGACCCTCAAAACCGCCTTGATCGACGATTGCCGCCTCAAGCAAGAGCTGCTTTTCAAAGGTCTTCTGCTCTTTCTCGCTTGGTGGGGTGCCGGTCTTGTAGTCATAGATCAGCGCGTCACCCTCGGCCGTAACGTCAATGCGGTCGGCCTTGGCCGTCAGTGTAAACAATGGGTCGGTCATAGAGGCACTACCGGTCTTCTCCAGCAGGAATGGAGTGCCTTTGGCTTGCCGCTCAATCTCGGTTTCCAGGAACCAGGCTGCGAAGCGTTCCACTTTCGCCTGCCAGATATGCCGGGTTGTGGGCCATGGGCATTCCTGCTCAAGGATCTGCGCAGCAACGTTCAGAAGTGCCGCTTCCGCGCCTGGGCCATCCGGCGAAACGCCCGCTTTCAGATAGGTCTCAAAAATCTTGTGAAGGACAGTGCCGCGCAACGGCGCGTCGGCGGATCGGGTCAGAGGGTCAAGTGCCCGCAGCCCAAGCGTCTTTTCGGCATAGATCGAATAGGGGTCACGGATCAGCCGTCCTATGGCTGTCACTGACAGAACCTTGGGCCGCACCTTAACGGGAGGCATTGGTGACGGACGTGGGGCCGGGTCCTGTCGTGGGGCATCAGACAGGGCGAGGGCGGCGACAATCCATGGCCGACCGCGATCCTCCATGTCGCTAAGGCCTTTAGGCCCTTCCTGCTCGGGCAGTCCGCGCAACAGGTTGGTCAGCCGGTTGATCCAGCGGGACGGGACGGTGTCGGCGTCATCACTGCGCACGGATCGTGTTATCCAGACCTCGGGTCCGGCGACGGCCTGCATATAGTCATGGGCTGACAGTCCAATGCGCCTTTCGGGCAATAACAGACCCGCTTTTTGACGCAAAGCCCGGTTCAGCCAAGGGTCCGGGGCAGGTGCTTCCGGCCATACCCCTTCGTTCATCCCGGCAAGGATCGTCAGGTCAGCGCGTTGCACCCGCGCCTCAAGGGTGCCCCAGATCAGGACCTGCGGATGTCCCCGATCTCGGTCGCGCACCTCTTGTCCGGAAATTACGCTATAGAACAAGGCGGCATAATCCCGCGCGTTCAGGATGCCGCCTGCCTCTGCATGGTCTTGCAAAGCGGTGCAGATTTCGCGGGCACTGCGCCCTGCGGCCTCTTTCCAAAGTTCGCCTGCGCCCAATCCATCGGGGCCCGCACCACCCGGTCCGGCGGACAGTGCCTCGGCGAGAGACAGATGCTCTGCCAAATGATCGGTAAGACTGCGCTCTTCGACAATAACCCTGTCTGACAGGTGCTTCCCCAGCCATGCTGCCCAACTGGACCGACCGGGGTCGTTCTCACCGGTCTTTTCCGCCCATTTGGCAAAGGTTGACGCATCGGGAAAGGCCGGCCCCTCTCGCCGCAAGTAGCGTTCCAGTTCCCGGGTCCGCAAGAGGTGCTGGTTTCTGGCGTCCTGACCTGAATTGCAAAGCGGATGCTTGAGCAAGGACAACAGGGGTTCGGCGGTCAGACGCTCGCCGAACAGGGCGGCGACCTGGCGCAGAAACCGTCCCGGCGGCAACAGGGCGAGGGGTTGGCCTGCGCTATCATCGGGTACGATGTCCCAACGATCCAACGCGGCGGCAACTTGCCGGGTCAATGTTCTGTCCGGTGTGATAAGAGCCGCGGTCACCCCATCCTCCACGGCCTGCCTGAGCCGGATCGCGATCGCCTCGGCCTCAATGCGGGGGGAGGGGGCTTCCAGAAGCGTAAGGCCCTGTGTTGCCGAGACCAGGTCGCCAAGATTGGGCCCTTCGGCGTGCCACTGGTCCGTCACCGGGGCGGGGCGAAGCGATAGCGATATAAGCCGGTTACGTGCGACCGACGGAGGCTCTACATCCGTCCACGGCCTAACATCCGCTTGGGTAAGGTCCAGACGGTCCATCAGGCTGCGAAAGCGGAATTGGGGGTGGTCTTCACCTGTCAGTGCATCGTCCAACCTGTCCCAAACCGGGCCCGGCATATGATAGTCAAAGCCTGGCAGGATCACGGCCCCTTGCGGCAGCCGGGCGACAGCATCCAGCAGGAGGGCCGTCGCCCCCCGCGACCCGGTCGAGCCTGCGACCAGAATAGGGTCTGCCGGCGGCGTCATTGTCCACTTTGCTGCAAGCCGTTCGACGATAAGGCGTTGCCGTCGTTCTGGGTCCGGTGCGTCGTCGCTGGGGCCGAAGTAGCGTTGCGCGATGTCGAGGAAAGATAGCGTCCTGGCCCAATGTCCGGACTGGTCCGAGATATCCAGGGACACGACCGTTTCTGGCCCGACCCCTTCGCCCTGCATTTCATCCATCAGACGGGCGAGGCTGTCTGACAGGTCGAACAGAGCCGACTTAGGCGCAAGATCGGGGTTTTTTTCAAGCAGTGCGGCCACCAGTTGCGACAATTCCAACCGCCTGCGAAGGGGGTTCGCCGGCAGGGGAAGGTCGCTTTCGGCAGGATCACTGGAAAGGTCCGCGATCAGCCGGATGCGGGGAAGCAGTCTGGCGGGACCGGCGTCAAAGACATCTCGGACCCGCCGCTGCATCCTGCGGGTGTTGACGAACAGGGTAACACGCGCAAGCGCTTCGACCGGCTGGTCTGCCATGCGTGAAAGTAAGCCGTCAACAAGGGCTTCGGCAAAGTCGACGCCGGGGGGCAATGCGAACAGGCGGGGGGAAGGACCGTCAATGAACATCTGAACCTCTCAACAGGGCCTCAGCCAAAGGCAGGCTCTCTGGCTGGCCGACATCACACCAACGACCGCTATGGACGGCACCGTAAAGGGTACCCTTCCGCAACATATCATCCCATAGCCGGTTCAGGGAAAAAACAGGGTCCTGAATTGTGGATAAACCATCAGTCCGGATGATCTGGGCGCCAGAATACACAAGACCGGCCCCGCGGCTCAACCGCCCTTCCTCATCTACAAGAAAGTCACCCAGCCCCTTGTGACCAAGGGCATTTTCACGAGGGATCAACAACAAAAGCCCGTCCATCCGGTCGTCGTCCCAACCATTGACCAGGGTTCTGAGAGGGTTTGGCCCATCCCAGACGGCATCACTGTTCAGTGTAAAGACAGGACCCTCGCCAAGCAGTGGCAGGGCCTTCTTCAACCCGCCCCCCGTTTCGCGCAACATGTCGGATTCGTCGGACAGGACAACACCGGAACCTGCAAGGTGGTGTCGCAAAAGGTCGCCGAGGTAATGCAAGTTGGCGACGCAGTTCAGAGGCGCAACCGCCGGGTCCCTTGTCAGGTCGAGGGCGTGGTCGATCAGCGCCCTGCCCCCAACTTCGATCAGGGGCTTTGGGCGGTCTTTCGTCAAAGCACCCATCCGCGTGCCGCGTCCGGCCGCAAAGATCATGATCGCCTTTGGAGTCATATGGCGCCGTCCTGCAGCAAAGGCGACATGATCCGCGACAGGTCGCCCAGTTCGGGATGTGACAGGTCCAGTCGAAGATGTCTTATGACGCGGGGCATCAGGGTGCGGTAGTGAACCTTGCCATCGCGCTGGGCAAGGCGGGCAAAAATCCCAAGTATACGCAGGTTCCTTTGCACACCGAGAATAGCGCAGGCTGATGTTACCTGATCAACCGTCTTGCCGCTGCCTGCAGCGAAACGCCGGATCATTTCGGCGCAAACGTCTGGACTGACATCTCTTCGGGCATCGCGCAGGAGTGAGACAAGATCATACTCGGGTGCGGCCAAGAAGGCGTCCTGAAAATCCAGGATCCCAATCCGGTCAGTCCCCCCCTTTTGCGGCCGCCAGATCAGGTTCTGTGCATGAAAGTCGCGCAACGCCAGGCAGGTCGGTTCACCGCTCACCGCCGCAAAGGACGTCTGCAAGGCGGCGCGAACCTCACGGCGCAGGGCTTCGGGGACTTGCGGCAGATACCACTCGAACAATGGGTCGATCATCACGCTGGCGACTTCGGGGGAAAGTGCCGATAATCCCTTTGGTGGCGCATGCTGTGACACTGCTAAAAGAACGTCAATTGCAGTGGAATAGAGACGACTTTCGTCCTCTGGCTGATGAAGAAGCCATGTGGCAAGATCATCGTTACCGAGATCTTCTAACAAGAGGAAACGGTTCGATTCCTCCAGCGCCAGCACCTTGGGCGGGCATAGCCCGATGTCCATCAGATGCGTGTCGATCCGCAGAAACGGGGGAACCTGGGTTTGGGCGTCTGGACCTGCATCCATAAGGATGACTGTTGCGCCGCGAGGGCCGATTAACCGAGCGTAGCGGCGGGAAGATGCATCTCCGGCAAGCCAGTTCAACGACCAGTTATCATAGCCTGCCGTTTCTAGAAATCGGGCAAGGTCCGACGGTTCCGTCACGTCAGGCCCTCCAACCGGTGGGCCCAGGATTGTGGGCCGCTCACCTCTACCCGATGGGCGTCGGGACCGGCCTCGAACGCAAGTCTCAAAGCGTTTCCGGGTGCGAGATTGCCAAGCCTGTCCGGCCACTCAATAAGGCAGATCGCCGTTTCGAAGGCTTCGTCAAGGCCGAGTTCGAGGGCTTCGTCGCTGCTGTGCAGCCGGTACAGATCGCAATGCCAAATGTCGCCATCTTCGTGCGGATAGGTCTGCACGATGGTGAATGTCGGGGACGGCACGTCTTCGAATGGATTGGTGAGCCGGGCTCGGATAAGGGCCCGGGCAAATGCCGATTTTCCGGCCCCGATCGCACCGGACAAAAGCAGAGTATCGCCGCGTTTCAGGTGTGGGGCGACAGCCCCGGCCCAGTCGGCGGTTTCAGCTTCGGTCGCAAAGGAAAATGAGCCAAGGTGTAGGTGCATTGGGACAGGATATGGCTCTGGTTCCTGCTCGCAAGGCGAAAACCCGGTGCGACCAATGTTATGCGTAGCGAACCTTGCTATCGGCCTGGTCGTCGGGGGCCATGTGCGCCTCTCCTTCTTGGTCTGCGGCAACGGGATTGCAGAGCCGGATCATCGTCATCCCTCCCTCCAGCGGTGTCGCGGTCACTAGGATGGGTGGACAGCCTGGCATCGGGATTTTTTCCCGAAATTCGGGGCGGGGCGAGGTGCCCTGGGCCAACTCAACTAGCCTGTCCCAGGCGGGAGAAGGGTTAGACAGGCCTCGCCAGCGGGTCACTTCATCCGTGATCCGGGCGTCACTCATGCCGTCAGCACGGCCACCCCAGGTTGCGAGGTAGCTCGCATTTCTTGTGACCATCCGACCGGTTGGCGAAAACACGACGATTGCGTCCTGGATCGTGTCGATGACGCCTTGCGCTGTTTCAATCTCGGATCTGAAGCGCCGCTTCAGGGAGACCTCTTCCGAGATATCTTCGAACATGAGTGCGACGGCGCCATCCGGGTGAGGCCGTCCTGTCACAAGATATGTCTGTCCTCCTGGCAGGGTCCAGTTTTCGCGGTAGTTTCCACTTTCTGCCGCAGCCTCAAGCGCGACCATTTGATCGCGCCAACTGGCGTAATCTTTGGGCACCGGGATCATGTTGAGGTCACGCAACTGGTCCAGAACCGCCCGGATCGGCGGTCGAGAGGACAGAAAACCTGGCGGTAGACCCGTGAGGTTGATCAACGCCGGGTTGAACATGACCAGATCCCGCCCCCGGTCAAAGACGGCGATGCCCGTGGAAAGGTTTGCAAAGGTCTTGGTCAAGGTTTGAACGAACAGCCTGCCTTGCGTTTCAGCTGCCACGGTGGCATCGGCATCTACCGCGAAATGAAGTGTCTCTGTGCCATGTGGGAGGCTGGAGATATCGAACCATTTCGGCTCTGCCTCAGTGGGAGTGTGGACAGACAGCCGCCTGACCTGCGGCGTCGACTGGTGACCCGCAAAAGTCGGAAAGAGGGCGACGGGCGGCCAGTTATGCGCGGTCTCTTCGGCCCCCGACGTAACCTGCCCGGCCAGAGTAAGGTAGGCCCGGTTGACCCAACTGATCTCGCCGGTCTCGGCTTCTATCCACATTAGTTGCGGAGCCTCTTCGGTTATGCGCCGCAGAACCCGGATCTCATCCTCGATGGCATCGAGTGCGAGGGGGTGGACGTGTGGAACATTGGCCTCAAGGTCATGAAGCGTCAGCCGAACCATAGTGTCCCAGACCTCGACCATGAGGTGGGAGGGGTCTTCGGCAAGACCGCTCGAAAACCGGCCGGATCTAAGCGTACCGTTCGCAGGATCCCGAAAATCCGAAAACCGCCGCGACAACAACCGCATCAGACGATCCCAAGGCGGATCAAGCTTGTCCTTGTGCCACAGCAGGTGACGGGCAGAAGCGTTTGCGTCGACCAGCTCGCGATTGTCGAACAGGAATACGGCGGCCGCCTCGGCTGAAAGAGGCTTGGCTGGCGACCCAACACCCAGATGTTCCGGTTTCCACAGATACCAGACCCGCACCAACATGACGGCAGTCGCGGCACAAAGACCAAAGTTCAGGAGGGTCGCGATCAGGGGCACAATTGATTCCGCCGTCGGGAGTGGACTGCACCTTTGTGACCTGGTCGAGGTTAATTCTTGATTAACCCGTTAGGCTCTGATGGGGACGTTTTCACCTAGTGCCTCAACCCCGGCGGGCTCGATCATGGCCCTTGGCCATTCCACCACGACCATTGCGCCACCTTGTTCGTTGGCGCCGGAGTTAGAGAAGCTCAGCCGCGCGCCGGATCGTTCGAGAAGGGTCTTTGCTATGAACAGACCCAGACCCATCCCTTCGTAGCCTGGTCGCTTTTGCCGATCGTCCTGGGTCCGACGGCGTCCGACAAAGGGGTCCCCAATGCGGGCGATGATCGACTGAGGAAACCCCATCCCGTCGTCTTCGATCCGAATGGTCACCGTATCGGACGTCCAGGTGGAGTCGATCTCAACTCTGGTATCGGCGAAGTCGACGGCATTCTGGATCAGGTTGCGTAGGCCGTGGACGATCTCGGGCCGTCGAAAGATCACGGGCTGTCGAAGGTCGTCGTCACCTGTCGGCGCAACGGCAAATACGACCGACTTTCCCCGGTTCATATGGGGTTCAGCGGCCTCGCGGACCACTGTTTCAAGTGGGGCCTGGCGCAGGTGAAGGTCCTCTTTTCCGGCCCGGCCCATCGACAGGAGGATATCCCGGCACCGGTCTGCCTGAGAGCGGATCAGCTCCGCGTCTTCGCGAAGTTCGGGCATATCTTCAAGCTCTTCGATCAGCTCGCTTGAGACGAGCTTGATCGTGGCCAGCGGTGTTCCAAGTTCGTGCGCGGCGGCAGCGACGACGCCGCCAAGGTCTGTCAGCTTCTGCTCGCGGGCAAGGGCAAGTTGGGTGGCAAGCAGGGCGTCGCTCATCACGTGCATCTCGGTTGTCACCAGACGCGCATAGATCGACAGAAAGACGACCCCCGTCATGAGCGCGATCCAGAAGCCGAACAAGAAGAGCGGTGGCAAAGCCAACTCCATGCCGCTGGCATTCAGCATTGGAACGCTCCACTGGCTTAGCAGATTGATCAGAAAGATCGCCAGACAGCAAAGCAGCACCGTGCTGCGCAGGTGCAGGACCGTTGCCGCAATCGTGACGGGCGCCAACAACAACAGAGCAAACGGATTGTGTAGACCGCCGGTGAGGTAAAGCAGGATTGCCAGCTGGACCACGTCAAAGGCCAGCATCAACGTCGCCTCACGTTCTGACAGGCGCTTGTTCTCTGGGTACAGCGTAGTGAAGTAGAGGTTCGCAGCTATCGACGCACCGACCGCAAGGATGGAAGGCCCCACTTCGAATTGCAGTTGGTAGACGCCCACGGCAACCAGAATAGCGATGATCTGGCCAGCAATCGCGAACCAACGTAAAAGGACGAGAGTTCGCAGCCGGACCCAGTTGCTGCGCTGGTGGTCCTGAAACATCTGAAATTCGTTCGTGACCATCTGCTTGTCCCGGTTATGTGGCAGTCCGCCCCATTGTTATTTGGCGCAGGGTCCCCGATCAATGCGGCCAGAAGACCGGAAAGGCCAGAAGGGCCAAGAGGAGAGCCTAGCCATGTCCAGAACATTCGCCTTTGCTGCTGCTGGAGTCGTTTTGGCGACCATCGCCGGAACCTGGGTGGCAACCGGCGGATTGCAGCCAAAGAGCCCGGATGCCCGGTTCGAACGCTGCAACGCAGGGGTTGTGGCGGGGGGGGACATCGGAGGCCCCTTCACGCTTGTCGACGAGAGCGGGACAACTGTGACCGATGTGGACGTGATCACTGAACCGTCGATCCTTTACTTTGGCTATACGTTTTGCCCGGACGTCTGCCCGCTGGACGCGATGCGCAACGCGCAGGCCGTCGACATTCTGGCTGAACAGGGCATCTCAGCGACCCCGATCTTTATCACGATCGACCCCGCCCGTGACACGCCAGAGGTTTTGTCCGCCTTTACGGACAATTTCAGCGACAAGATGATCGGACTTACAGGTTCAGACGAACAGGTGGCGGCAGCGTCACAGGCCTACCGCACCTTCTTCAGCAAGCGCGACGGAGACGATCCCGAGTATTACCTGATGGATCATTCAACCTTCAGCTACATCGTTCTGCCGGACTATGGCTTTGTCGACTTCATTCGCCGGGATGATACCTCCGAAGATGTGGCGGAAAAACTGGCCTGCTATGCCGCAGCCGCTTCGAATTGACCACAAGGGGTCAACGGACTACCTCTCGGGTAGCAAACGAAAGGTCAGAACGTGGAAAGCGAAGGCATCGACCTGGGAGATGATCCCACCCTGCTTCTTGTCGACGACGACGAGGCGTTCCTGAAACGTCTTGGCAAGGCGATGGAAAAGCGTGGGTTTACTGTCGAAATGGCCGAAACTGTTGCGGCCGGCAAAGCCGCGGCAACATCCCGTCCGCCTGCCTATGCCGTCGTCGATCTGCGCCTGGCGGATGGTAACGGCCTTGATGTTGTCGAAACCATTCGGGAACGCCGGCCCGACAGCCGCATTGTTGTTCTGACGGGATACGGCGCTATCGCCACCGCAGTTGCCGCAGTCAAGATCGGGGCGACAGACTACCTGTCAAAGCCTGCCGATGCCAGAGATGTGACCAATGCCCTGCTGGCCCGGAAAGATGAACTGCCGCCACCGCCCGAGAACCCGATGAGCGCGGATCGCGTGAGGTGGGAGCATATCCAGCGGGTCTACGAGCTTTGCGATCGCAATGTGTCCGAGACTGCGAGGCGTCTGAACATGCATCGGCGGACCCTGCAGCGCATCCTTGCAAAACGTAGCCCGCGTTAAGCGGGCAGGACGTCCAACTTCTTGCGGATCCGGTCGACCCGGGTGCCATCGCGCAAGGCAACGGCGGGCAGAACCTCATAGGTCCTGAACCCCATCCTTTCGTAGTAGCCAAGGCCCGAGCTGTTGTCGGCCCTGATGGTGGCGTCGATTGTTGTGACCCCGGCTTGGCGGGCCATTATCATGGTCTGTTCGAAGAGCGCCCGGCCGATGCCCTTGCCGGCCATCGACTGGTCAACAAAACTTGCGATAATCGCCCAGCCGTCCGGAAAGGGATCACCCTCTTCATCTGGCCAGGCAAGTGACTGAAAGCCGGCCGGAGCATCGTCCCATTTTGCGAGAACGCAGCTGACCTTCCGCTTGGGGCTGATGTAGTGGCGCGTCATGCGGGCATCATCGAAAGGCGTCATATGCGCAGTCGTGCCTCCCGTCATGATGATGGGATTGATGATCCCTACCATGTCGCTGGCATCTTCTGGCCTTGCCTGCCGTATCTTCAGGGTCATGTCCGGTCCATTAGGTCGCTGCGTCGAAAGACTTTAACCACTTGATAAAGCTGCGCAAGGCCAGTCCTCTTAACGTTTCCCATTGCTGTGCCGACATATACTGAATGGTCGGACCGCTTCGTCCCGCAGGAGCAACGCAAGGACATTGGCTGCACACGCCTTAGTGCGGAACGCAGCCAGGGATTGACATCACATCTGGCCCAAAAGGTCGTAGTGCCTGGCAGTGAATTCGGCCCGCACTTCGGCTGGGGGGCGCAACTGGATGCGGAGGCCCAGGGTCACACTTGGGTCTGGCTTGCCGAAGAATTTGTCTGCCTCGGCTTCTGTGAAGCCTGCGATCTGCGTCGCCTCAAGCCAGGCGCTGATCTTGTCGGCCTTTTTGATCTGACGCTTGACCTTGATCGGGGTGGCCGCAGGCAGTCCAAACCGCAGGTGCACCGCTGCCGCGAGCCTATCGTCAAGGGCGCCATAGCCCGGACCGACAGCAGCCTTGACCGGTGATATCATGTCGCCAATGACATACTCTGGCGCGTCATGCAGTAGGGCTGCCAGCCTCCATTTGACGGGGGCATCCGGAACAATGCGCGAGAAAAGCTCTTCCACCAGAAGGGAATGCTCTGCGACGGAATAGGCATAGTCCCCTTTGGTTTGCCCGTTCCAGCGCGCGACGAAGGCCAGCCCGTGGGCAATATCCTCGATCTCGATATCCACCGGGGTGGGGTCCAATAGGTCCAGTCTGCGACCTGACAGCATTCTTTGCCACGCGCGGGTCATGTGTGGACCGTCAGGTCAGTCGGAAAGCGGTCAAGATAGTGCGCCATACGCGGGGCGGCCATGTAGTGGAGCCAGAGCATTTTTCGCATCTCGGCACTGTTCCTTGCAGGTTCGGGTCGAATGGTGATGGAGTCCCGGTCGGGGAAGTGGGCCGCAACGAAGGGGGCGAGAGCCTTGGCAAAACGTGGAGGAAAGATGCCATTGGGATCTTTCCACGGCTTGTTGGGCCCGATGAAGTGAACAAGGTGAGCGTCGGCCATCGATTCGAACAAGCGGGATTTCTGTACGTATTGCCAATTCCACACCGGCGAGATTTCGGCCCAGTTCTGATGGAAGACGACGTTCAGAAGTGTCTGATCTTTGTGAACCAGCTTATCGGCCTGTGTCTGCCCCACATTCTGTGCCCGGCCAAGGGTATTGGCGTCCAGCCAGCGGCGGGTTTCAATCAACAACACACCCGCATTGAAGTATGGCGCAGCAGCAAGGCCCAGCGCCCTGAGATCAGCGGGCCGTCGGTTCGGCGTGCGCCACTGAGGATTGTCGCGCACCGCCGCAATTGGCCGGCCCTTCATGTCGATGGACAACAATGCCGCAAGATCGCCACCTTGGACGAAGATGTCGGAATCAAGGTACAGGATGCGGTCGTAGTCGTTGGCAAATGCATCCGGCAGGGCAAGACGCAGATAGGTACTCACTGTCTGACGCTGGTCCCTACCCATGCCGTCGAAAGCTGCTTCTGCCTCTATTTGGCACAAGCGAACCCCGAGGTGGTCCAGGCTTTTCGGTAGCTCCAGCCTGTCGATCGAGCAGATGCAGATGTCAAAATTACGCTTTGGCGACTGGGTCGCGATCTGCCCAGCCATGAAGGCAGCAAAGGGCAGGTATCTATCGTCGCAGCACAGCGCGATGGCCCGACGCGAACGGGCAGGGCGATCTGCTTGAAATGCGATGGACACGTATGGACCCCACTGACTGGATAATCCCCGCTAACATGACGGATACCGTCGGTACAATCATGCTTGCCATGCCGCATTGCCTGCAATCGGTCAGAATGCTATCTGCCGCCCAAACAAGTATTCAAACATTTCCGCTTAGGAGCAGTTGCAGATGGCAAATGACTACGTCGTTAAGGATATTTCTCTGGCAGAGTTTGGCCGTAAAGAGCTGGATATCGCCGAGACCGAGATGCCGGGCCTGATGGCGCTGCGCGAAGAGTTCGGGGCAAGCAAACCCCTTGCCGGTGCTCGTATCGTGGGCTCTTTGCACATGACGATCCAGACTGCGGTTCTGATCGAGACCCTTGTTGCGCTGGGCGCAGATGTCCGCTGGGCCTCGTGCAACATCTTTTCGACCCAGGATCACGCGGCTGCTGCCATAGCCGCAGGCGGCACACCGGTGTTTGCCATCAAGGGCCAAAGCCTGGAAGAACATTGGGACTACCTCGACAAGTCCTTCATGTTCCCCGACGGCGCGAACATGATCCTCGACGATGGCGGCGATGCGACCCTTTATGTTCTGCTTGGTGCCCGCGCCGAAGCTGGCGAAGAGATCCTTGCTGTTCCCACTTCGGAAGAGGAAGCGGTGATCAAGGCACAGATCAAAAAGCGGATGGCAGAAACCCCCGGCTGGTTCACCAAGACCCGCGAAGCGATCAAGGGTGTTTCCGAGGAAACCACGACCGGTGTCCATCGTCTTTATGACCTGCACAAGAATGGCCTGCTGCCCTTCCCCGCCATCAACGTCAACGACAGCGTCACCAAGTCCAAGTTCGATAACAAATACGGCTGCAAGGAATCGCTGGTGGATGGCATTCGTCGCGCCACCGACACCATGATGGCCGGCAAGGTCGCTGTCGTCATGGGATATGGTGACGTTGGCAAAGGGTCGGCAGCGTCGCTGCGTGGCGCAGGTGCCCGCGTCAAGGTTACTGAGGTCGATCCGATCTGCGCCCTTCAGGCTGCGATGGACGGGTTCGAGGTTACCTTGCTTGAGGACGAGGTCGCGACGGCCGATATCTTTATCACCACGACGGGCAACAAGGACGTCATCCGCATCGAACACATGCGCGAGATGAAGGACATGGCCATCGTCGGCAACATCGGCCACTTCGACAACGAGATCCAGGTTGCGGCCCTCAAGAACCACAAGTGGACCAATATCAAAGAACAGGTGGACATGATCGAAATGCCTTCTGGCAATCGCCTCATCCTCCTCTCCGAGGGCCGTTTGCTGAACCTTGGCAACGCCACGGGCCATCCGTCTTTTGTCATGTCGGCATCCTTCACAAACCAGGTGCTGGCGCAGATCGAGCTTTGGACCAAAGGCAAAGAGTACAAGCCGGGCGTCTACATCCTGCCCAAGGCACTGGACGAAAAGGTGGCGCGTCTGCACCTCAAGCGGATCGGCGTAAAATTGACCGAGCTGAAGAAAGAACAGGCTGACTACATCGGCGTTACCGTCGAAGGCCCGTTCAAGCCGGAACATTACCGCTACTGATTTTCAATTAGTTTGAAGAGGGGGGCTGGCCGAAAGGCTGGCCCCTTTTGCATGGAACGGACCCGAGTCCCTTTCCGGGACCCCATTTCACCGCAGCCGCAGGCGAGAAAGTCTTGGACGGAGTGCAGTCGGCCTTTGCTTTCACCACTCCGGCCACGAAGTGACGCGCTTCCAGTGCCCGGCCCACGCCTGATTGAAGCGCGGATCTGGGCCATGCGCTGACGGAACAGAAAGGCCTATTTGC
>CALFSV010000323.1 GCA_937916485.1 uncultured Paracoccaceae bacterium
GACGACGTTACAAAATCGCTCGTGCGATCTGAAGTATTTTTGTTTGACAGAGCCAAACTGATGCATATTGTCGAATGAACAAAATTCAACACGATCAAAATGGATTGGACCGCAATGTGCGAGGTGTTGATCAAACAGCGAATTACATTCTTCCACCATTTCGGTCGCCGTTTTCTCATTCAACCACTTCACGACATAAGCCATAGAAACATGGAACTCATAGCTATCTACATCTCCGCGATATAAACCGGTTATTTCTTCAAGTTCCGCGCGAATTTTTCGTAGCATAATTTCGTCTTCATCGGTTGCAGCTCGCATTGACACACTGGTTGGCAAGAACAGATTATCGGGCAAAACACCAAAGCTGTTCTGGAAAGTCCTATCATCGAACTTTTCATCAAAGGCGTCTGTGATCTGATTCAAGGAAGCGTCTAACGGCATATCCTTCGGCCAACCGTCAGAACCAAGAGGAGCACCACTTACCCCGCAAAAAATAGTCATGTGGAAACTGGGTTTAGGTAAAAATGTGAAGTGACCAGAAAGCGGATGGCTCCGCAACTCATCTTGAACGGCGCACAGCGCAGAAAAGAATTCTGATTTCTGATCAATATGGCACAAGAATGTATTGCCAGGGAACGGGAGTACCTGGCCTTCGGGTGTGAATTTTCCCCCCATTCCAGGTTCGGTAATTGCTTTTGGGTGCAGCGCGTGCTGCGTTCCGCCTGTAAGTTTGATCAAGGCATTCGCCTTCCGCAGTTCATAGCGCGTTTCTTGATCAGAAGGTTTCATTGGATTTGGTCACTATCGAGATAATGTTTTAGGTTTTGCATTCGTAGCATTGCTGCGGCAGTTTCGGGTGTAAGGTCGCGTTGTGCCTCTGCCAACATTTCGTAACCAACCATGAATTTCTTTACTGTCGCCGAGCGCAACAGTGGTGGAAAAAAATGCGCATGGAGCTGCCAGTGCTCAACTTCTGTTTGTTGACATGGTGCGCCATGCCAACCCATCGAATAGGGAAAGTCGGTTTGGAATAGATTGTCGTATCGGACCGTCAGATTTTTAAGCGACGATGCCAAATCATCCTTTTGTGCCTTGGTAAGATCCGTCAGTCGCTGAGTGGGGGCAAGCGGGACAAGCAGTGCTTCAAATGGCCAAACGGCCCAATATGGCACGACGCAAAGCCAATGTTCTGTCACAAAAACCACACGTGCGCCATTTGTCACCTCACGCCTGGCGTAGTCCAATAATAATTTTTGTCCGAACCGGGTGTGATACACTCTCTGCTCACGATCTTCGGCTTGAACAAAATTGGGCACAAAATCGGATGCCCAAATTTGGCCGTGCGGGTGCGGATTAGAACATCCCATCGCCGCGCCCTTGTTCTCAAAAATGGCGACCCATTCATGCTGCTTGGCAAGTTTGTTGTATTCCATAATCCAACAATCGATGACCTGTCTTATTGAAACGGTTTCCAGCCTTGCCATGGTCAGATCATGCCGCTCAGAATAGCAAACAACGCGCGCTTCGCCTTGGGCTGTTGCCATCTGAAACAGCGCATCACCGGATGAGTGAGCAGGCGATGCAGCCTCGGTTAAAGCGGGAAAGTCATTGGTAAATGCCCACGGCCCTATATATTGTTTGTTTGTTTCACCATTGGCGCGTGTGTTTCCGGCGCAAAGGTAGCAACCATCGTCATGCGCAGGCAGGGTATCCGTTCGCGCCTTTTCAACAGCCCCCTGCCATGGTCTGGCGTTGCGATGGGGCGAAACCAACATCCATTCACCAGTTAAGGCATTTCGCCTTCGGTGTGGGTTGGTCTGTGTGATATTATCTTGAGCAGGTTTCATGAAAATTCCGATAGAAGCAGTCAGGGGCCAGTTGCGGTGCCTTGAACTTGCTGAGGGTGGCAAGCCAAACGTCCGTTCGGCTTGCCATATTTTGTAAAATGCGTCCTGCGCCTAGCGTTCGAGGATTACATTATCAATGAACGACGCTTCAACTTCGCCGCGAAACGGCTGGGCGCCCCATACTTGACGAAACGCGCGTTGTTCGTTGGGAACCAATGCGAAGCTGTCATCCGCTGCGGTGTTCATTGGTGCTGTGCCGAAATCCTTGTTGAACATCGACTGTGTTTCAGGCGAGGTCAGCCAATTCACGAACACGGCCGCTGCTGCCGGATTCGGCGCGTTTTGTGGAATTGCAACACCGTTGCCTCCGCCGTTCATACCCATTTCAGGGATGTAGAACTTGATCTCTTTCCGAACTTCACCACGGTTTTGAAGACCCGCAAGGTGATCTTCCCATGCAGGTACCATCCAAAGCTCGCCGTCACTGGCGCGAATAATGCTGTCAGCGTTTGAGGCTGTCACAATATAGTTTTCGGCATGTTTGTTAAAGAAATCGATGCCTGGTTGAATAGATGCAAGGCGTTGATCTGTAACTTCACCATTGCTGAAATCAACATCCGCGACAACACGTAGCGTGTTTTGATAAAACGACGGGCCCGAGCCACCTTTTTCATAGTTGAAGCCAAACTTGCCCGGGTTTTCAGCCCAAAAAGTTGCAAATTCATCAGGCGTCTGTGGCAGGTTGTCCTCGCTCACATGTGCAGGATCATAGGCAATCCCGGTTTGGTTGCCCCAAAACGCGACAACATGGTCACCACCGTCAAAGCCTGCCAGCTCGACGACACGGCCGTCATCTTCTGGAAGGATAGAAAGCGAACTAAACAGCGGCGCAAGCTCGACTGTTTGAAACCCGTCGGTGCCCCATGCGAGAACATCAATGTCGCCCGTTTCACGGTTGCGTTCGGCTAGCATTTTTTCTGAGTTCCCAGCAGCTGTGCCTTCAGGGATCGTAACGCTAATTCCATATTCTTCTTCAAAAGTTTTAACTGCGCGGCGGAAATCATCGCGCAGGTACCAAACGTACCAAGTCACTTCGCCTTCTTCTTTGGCTTGGGCGACAATGTCATCCCAGCTCATGGTAGATAAGTCAGCCGCGAACGCTGTCGCGGTACCAGCAAGCAGCATTGTTGATGCAAGTAAAGATTTTAACATAGGTCTTCCTCCAGTTGATTAATGAACTTTCGTCAGTCTTTTCCTGACGAAAGAGTTGGATTCGCAGATCTGAGTAGGCGTTCCAAAATCAACATTAGGATTACATTTGGAACTACAAGTATCAGCGAAAGAACAGCTGCATTGGGCCGAACATAGTCCTGACCTAGTGCCGCATAGAGTAGTGTCGGGATAGTGACTATATCGGGTGATCCGACAATAAAAGCGATAGCGAATTCTTCGATTGATTGGATGAAAACGATCAGTAGCGTCGCGAATATTCCAGGCTTGAGCGCCGGCAGATAGGCTACTTTGAAACGCGCCCAATGGCTGGCACCAAGGTTTCGGGCCGCATCGATGTGATCTTGGCGAACTTGTTCAAAACTAACTGTCAAAATTCGGATGGCGAACGGCATAAACAAGACTGCATGGGCAAAAAGAATGGCTCCAGGCCGCCAACTGGACAATCCAAGTTGAAACAACAAAGACGTGAAAAAGATCGCTGTAATAAAGGCGGGTACCACCAAAGGTAGTAAGCATAGCATCTTGGCCAATTCGCGGCCCGGAAACTCAAGTCGACCCAGCGCAAAAGACGTTGGCATTGCCAGCAGCAATGATAAGATTGCCGCAGACGGGGCGAGTGTATATGACGCGATTAACGCGCTTTTCAAAGACGAATTTTCCCACATGTCGGCCCATCTAACAAACGAAATTACTGGCGGTAAAACTTTGTCTACAGTCCAAGGTTCAGAAGGGTCAACCAGCGACCACAACACTGCCATTGTGAAAGGAATGATCAGCCAAATTGCGCAGACCAATAGAAGAGAAATTAGCAGTATTTTGTTCAGGCGTTGTATGGTCATTTGATACGCCCCCGCATAACCATGCGTGCAACAGCGGCCAGTATTGCTGATCCAACAAGTGCGATCATCATCAACGAGACGCCAACCACAGCAGCTGAGTGCCAATCGCCGCGACCTTTGAAACTTACCATCAATTGCGAAAGCGATTGCTTGTTTGTGGGGCCTGCGATGACCTGAAAGCTAAAATCTGCGACCGCGCCGATAAAGATGATCACCATGGCCGCTTGCATGCTCGAGACAGTGAGCGGAGCAATTATACGGCGAAACCGGTTCCACGTTCCAGCGCCTAGATCACGAGCAGCATCAAGAACATCGTCCGAAATGCTTTGAACAGCCCCGGTAAGCAACAACAAGGCAAATGGCATGTTTTTCCACGTCTGCAGGATTAAAACGCCATAGGCGTTTGGATCGTTTTGCAATCGGCGCGGCTCGGACCAAATACCCAGCCATTGCATGAACTGGTTCAAGATGCCGTGGTAGGAAATTACATTGACGAACAGAAATGCTGCTACGAGCCCATGAACAAGCAGCGGGGCCTTTAGTATCGCACCGATTAGGTTAGAACCTACAAATGGTTTACGCAGCCAAATCGCTAGCGGATAGGCCAAAGCAACAGAGAATATTGCACTTAGTATACCGATATAGATCGAATACTGGATAGATCGTTTAAAGATTTTGCGCCCCGCCATTTTCGACCAGAACTCTGTCGAAAATTCACTGCTGCCATTGAGACTGTAATATCCAAACGATTGTGACACCGCTATATACACAACCGTGCCTATCAGCGCCAGAATTAGCCCCAAACCTGGCGTCAGTAGACCGACAATCAACAGACCACGCCGCAATGTCATGTGTCTTGGTCCAACAAGATCATTTCGTCCGGCGAAACTGAAAACTGAATTGTATCGCCTTCTTGGGCTGCAGTGCGTTTGGTTTGAACGCGGTAGGATGTTCCTTTCGTCTCAACGATGAGATCTGTAAAATGGCCCTGAAAGGCGCGGTGTACGACCTTTGCTGTTATTCCGGTCGTATCGAAGATTGCACTTTCAGGCCGCCAGCATAGGCTCACGCTTTTTGTTTTGGGCGCTTCAAAAGCTGCGACAGAAAACGAGCCGACGCCTGTTTCAACTTGCCAGAGCCCGCTAGATATCTCGCCCACCACTTCACCAGGAAAAATATTCGCGTCGCCGATAAAGTCTGCCACAAACCGCGTCTTGGGTGCGTGGTATAGTTGCTCTGGTGAATCCACTTGCTCAACACGGCCATCATTTAGCACGACGATCCGGTCTGACATTGCAAGCGCTTCGGCTTGATCGTGGGTCACATAAATTGCGGTCAAACCATATTCTTTTTGAATACGGCGAATTTCTATCCGCACTTGATCGCGAAGTTTCGCGTCAAGGTTAGACAGGGGTTCGTCGAACAGAATGACGCTTGGCCGCATCGCAAGGGCACGCCCCAAAGACACTCGCTGTTGCTGCCCGCCCGAAAGTTGATTTGGCAATTTGTCGAGCTGTGCCGTAAGGTCAAGTTTTTCAGAAACGTCGTCGATCCGCGCCTTACGTTCGCTACTCGCAACCTTCTTTTGTCGCGGTCCGAATTCGAGGTTTTCCCTTACTGTCAAATGCGGGAACAAGGCATACGATTGAAAACACAAAGCAGTGTCGCGCTTTTCTGGTGGGACATGCGTGACGTCCAGACCACCCATTTTAATGAGCCCATCGGTCGGTTCTAAAAATCCAGAGATCAACTTTAACAAAGTGGTTTTACCACAGCCAGAAGGGCCAAGAAGCGTTACAAACTCTTTAGGCTGAACATCAAGAGATACGTCAGACAAAGCAGTGAAATGCCCAAATTTCTTGCTTAAATGCTCAATATTGATGGCTACCATCGGGTTTCCTGTCTTTATTACTCATTAGTAGTGATAATAAATTCGATTCAGTCAAGCGATTCTTTAGTTTGATTTACCCGGTTTACATGACATTACGACGACACCTTCGAACATTTGCTTGCGGTAAAGCATCCGCTTAGCCTATCGAGCTTGTAGGAGACTACGATGAACAAAATCGGTGAAAATAACTTTGGCGCACCAGTAAATGCGAGTGAAAGAAAGCTGCTATCGATTGCACGGCAACTAGGCCCAATCGCACGATCAGAAGTGACGGCACATTCGGAGTTATCTCAGCAATCGGTTCACCGACTCATTGATAATTTACAATCCAAAGGCTTCCTCCGCTTCCGCCCCGCAACAATAAAGGGTCGCGGAAAACCTAGCCCATTGGTCGAAATTAATCAGGATACATTTGTTTCTTTAGGGCTGTCGTTCACAACCGAGAAGGTATTGGCATGTTTGCTTGACCTTAAAGGCGCGCCGCTGATCCAGTGTGAGCTGGATGTCCATCCCAATAATCCTACAGCTGTACTGGATGTACTGGAAGCGAAAATCGCAGATTGGACTGCTGCGGAACTCAAAAACCGTCAGATGATCGGAGTTGGCATCGCGATGCAAGGGTACCGCACAGGTGCGGCCGACCAATTTGAAACCCCGACGCTCTTAGAAAATTGGCGAAACTTGGAACTTATCCCGCTGTTTCAAGATCGCTTTGAGCTACCGGTTTTCACAGAAAACAATGCGACGTCTTGTGCAACTGCTGAATTTTATCTTGGTGGAGCCGCAGAGCACAGTTGTTTTGTTTATCTTTCATTCAATTATGGCTACGGCGCCGGCCTTTATTGGCAAAACAAACCTGTTCAAGGTGGTCACGGAAACGCAGGTGAAATCGGGTCAATCTACCGGCCAGAAGATACGATTCATCGCCCAGCACTTGGTGAGCTTTTGAAGCGTATGCAAATGCAAGGGCATGCAATCGCGCATATTTCGGAATTACCAAATTACTTCTCCGATGATCTTCCAGTGATTTCAGATTGGGTTCAAGAAGTAGGCCCATATTTACGCCAATCACTCGCTGCACTTAAGGGCGTTATGGATCCAACGGCGATCTTTTTTGGCGGTGAAGCTCCAAGTGGACTTAGACGAGCATTGATCAATGAAGCCAACGCTGATGATCGCATCGTTCACGGCCCAGATCCAATGCTAATAGAAAGTCGAATACAAGGAGATGCTGCCCACGTGGGAGCTGCTTTTCTGCCTTTGCACCAGTTGATCTTTAGGAATTAGTAGACCCGGGACTAAGTGTGGGCATAGTGTGAAAGCTATTTGAATAGCCCCTAGTTTCCTAGACACTTTCTTGTTTCATTTTCTGCTGTCTTTCGAACTCTACGGGCGACAGCATCCCGTTTCTAGCGTGTTTGCGTTTTGGATTGTAGAACATTTCGATGTAGTCGAAGATATCACGTCTTGCGTCTTCTCGGGTTTTGTATGTCCTACGCCGTATGCGTTCCCGTTTCAGCAGATTGAAAAAGCTTTCAGCGAC
>CALFSV010000324.1 GCA_937916485.1 uncultured Paracoccaceae bacterium
TCGCTTCGCGGGTGCGGTACGCACGTCGCTGCGTGCAGCCAAAGTCGCAAAATCGGTCATTTAAAGCCCCGCCGAGCCACAAATTTCAAACCGTGCTTTCGCCGCAGACGGTTCCAACGCTTCAGTCGCGGGACGAGGCAGTCTCTGAGTCTGTCTACCTTTCGGATCACGCATCACCCCCCGCTTCAGCCCGCGCAAGTGGACCCGGCTCTTCGCGAATCGGGAGGTGGATCAAAGCGGCCAACAGGCCCAGCACCACCGCAGCCCACCACATCAGCGTGTAGTCTTGTGCCACGTCATAGATGCGACCACCAAGCCAAGCACCGATGAAACTGCCAGTTTGGTGACTGAAGAAAACAAGACCCGCCAAGGTTGAGAAGAACTTCAGCCCTTGTGTCTGCGCCACCAGTCCCATCGTCAATGGCACGGTTGAAAGCCAAAGCAGGCCCATTACGGCCGAGAACACCAGAACACTGACCTCTGTGACCGGCACCAGAACAAACAGCGAGATCACCACGGCGCGCGCAAAGTAGATGCCGCTAAGAACGGCTTTCTTTGACAAATGCTGGCCCGACCATCCCGCGAAGAACGACCCGGCGATGTTAAACAGGCCGATCAATGCCAGCGACCAGGCCCCGATAGATGCGGCAAGGCCAAGATCCATGACATAGGCGGGCAAATGGGTCTGGATGAACGCCACGTGAAACCCGCAAACGAAAAAGCCGAAGAACAGGCAAAGATAACTCCGGTCGGTGAAGGCAACCGACAAGGCGTGGCCGAAATCGCTCGCGCTTGACCCAGATGCGGTTGGCTTCGCCACGCGCGCGATGAAGATCAGGAAAGGCAGGATGAGTGCAAAACTGCATCCGATCACGATCAGAGCGGTTTGCCATCCGATTGTGCCAATCATCGTTGTTGCCGTGGGTGCCGCGACAAACATCCCAAGCGAGGCCGCTGCGGTCCCCAGACCCAAGATGAAACTTCTACGTTCCGCACTGACAATCTTGCCCAGGGCGCCGATCACGATTGGAAACGAGGCCGCCCCGGTGCCTGCCCCAACGAAAATGCCGGTCAGGACAAATGCCGTCGGATCGGTCGTCATCCCACGCAGGGCAAATCCGATACCTGCGCATATTGCGCCAAAGGCGAGAACCCGCGCCGTTCCAAACCTGTCTGCAACCGCCCCGGCAATGGGTTGGGCAAATCCCCAAGTGAGAAGTTGGACAGCGACGGAAAGAGAGAATACCTCTCGACCCCAGCCAAGGTCCTGAGACATGGGGGTCAGAAAAACGCCAAAGGTGGCGGCAAATCCAAATCCCAGAAAGGCCACCATACACCCAGCCAAAATGGCCGCCCGAAGGCCTGGTGTCTTTTCTTCATCCGTCTTCATTACTGCCCCCTATCGATGTTTGAAACTTTGCCCGATACGCTGTCGCTGAAGACCGGATCACTTCCCCTCGAACCGGGGCGTTTCCTTGGCCAGAAAAGCCGCGATCCCGGCAGGACCATCCGCTGTGCGCATCATGTCGGCGATAGAGCGCGTCTCGCGATCCAGCTGGGTTTCCAAGCCATCTGAAAATGCCGTGTCCAGAAGTCTTTTCACACCGCCAAAAGCCTTGGTCGGCCCGCTGGCGATGCATTGCGCCATTGCTCGGGCTTCGTCCATCACGGTCTCTGTCGGGACCACCTTGTTGACCAGGCCCCAGGCCTGAGCCTCGTCAGCTGTCAGGACGCGATTTGTCAGCATCAGCTCTTTTGCTCGCAGCAACCCGACGTGTTTCGCAAGGTAGTAGGTCGACGATCCGTCCGGTGTCAGCCCGGAGGACGTGTAGGCCGAGACAAACTTGGCCCTTTCGGACGCGATGACATAGTCACCGGATAGCACTATGGAGAACCCACCACCGCCTGCGGTTCCGTTCACAGCCATGATGACAGGTGCGTCGATCCGGGCGAGCCGGATCAACCCTGCATGCAGCACCGTTGCCATTCGGGTCAGATGCGCGTGTTTGTCGGGTGCGGCATCCATTTCAGCTAAATCACCGCCACCGCAAAACATCTTACCATTGGAGGTAACGATCACGGCGCGCACGTCGGGCGCACCGCAACGCACGCCAATGTCAAACAACTCTTCGGCCATGCGCGCGTTCAGTGCGTTGGCCGGGCTGTCTTCGCGGTCCAAGGTGATTGTCGCGATGCCGCCCGTGATCTCAAGACGTAATGTTTCATAGTCCATATGTTTGACCTTTGGCAGATTTCAGGGCGCACGCCTTTCGGCCTGTCGTTCCAATTCAAAAGTGTGCGAAAGCTGAGCTTCGGCGTCGTGGGCCTCTATGCGCTCGCCGCAATCTGGGCAGGTCATGTGGGGCCTGACAACCTTGCCGCAAGCCTTGTGCGTGATCTGCACAGGGGTGTCATCCGTGCCCAACCAGCGATCGCCCCATTGCTTTAACGCGATGATCACCGCCCACAGGTCGCGCCCCTTTTCCGTCAGGCGGTAATCGTGCCGTGGCGGGCGTTCTGAATATGGCGCACGGCGGATCACCCCTTCCGCTTCCAGCTTCTTTAGACGTTGCGCCAAAAGGTGAGACGACATGCCTGTGAGGCGCAGGAAATCGTCAAAGCGTCGAGTCCCAAGGAACATTTCCCGCACAATCAGAAGCGTCCATTCATCGCCGACTTGCGCAACGGCGCGCGCGATGGTGCAGGTGTGCGACGGAAGGTCAGAGCGGCTCATCAATAGTCACTTCTTTTTTTAAATTGACTAACTTCTAAAGTTGAAGTCTCCTGCTTGTCAACAAATCCCGTCGCATATTCGAGAGGCCTCAAATGAAAGTCTACTTTGCCCCCCAGTCACGCGCCGTGCGCACGGTTTGGCTGCTCGAAGAAATGGGTCAGCCTTATGAGCTGGTGAAATTCACTTTGGGCCAGAAAGAAATGCGCGGCCCGGATTACACGGCGATTAACCCCAATGGCCGTGTCCCTACCCTGGTCGATGGGGATACTACGATCAGCGAAAGCACCGCGATTGCCCAGTATCTAGCGGCCAAATATGCACCCGCCTTGGCACCGGGCCCGGACGCCCAGAACTTTGCCGAATACCTGCAATGGCTGCACTATGCCGAGGGCATGATCATGCCACCGATCAACAACTATGTGGTCGAAACCATCCTTCTCCCCCCTGAACGGCGCAACGATGAGATCGCGATGCGCGCGCTCAAGCTTTTGAACCGCACGCTCGCGGCGGTCGAGCATCATATGGAA
>CALFSV010000325.1 GCA_937916485.1 uncultured Paracoccaceae bacterium
CTAACAGAGATGGGGATGTTTGACCTGTTTCGCCGCCCCAAGCCTGGCGGCCCTGCAGCCATGCGCGCGCGGCTTGAGGGGGCGATGGCCAAGCGCCGCTTGCGAGGCTGGAACCCACCGCTCGAGAACATCAATGCGCTGGTCGCCTCCGGAGGACCCAGACTGCTGGCCCGTTCACGGGAATTAGTGGTGACCAACGGCTATGCAGCCAATGCCTGTGAGGCTTTTGCGGCCAATCTGGTGGGCGACGGCATCAAACCGTCTTCGCTCATTACGGATGCGGCACTGCGTGACCGGGTCCAGAAGCTCTGGCTCGCTTGGACGGATGAAGCGGATGCCGATGGGCTGACCGACTTCTACGGTCTGCAGGCCATGATCGCGCGCGAGATGTTTGTGGCGGGCGAGTGCTTTGTTCGCCTTCGGCCCAGACGGGCGGAAGACGGGCTGCTGGTGCCTCTGCAACTGCAGCTTCTGCAATCCGAGATGCTGCCGTTTGAGAAGACAGAGATGGACCCGAACGGGAACCGCATCCGCTGCGGGATCGAGTTCGACCTGATCGGGCGACGGGTGGCCTATCACTTCCGCCGCCGCCATCCGGGCGACAGCACGGATCAGCGTGTGGCCGTTCCCGACACCGTCCGCGTGCCGGCCGAAGAGGTCTTGCACATCTACCGGCCGATCGATGCGGGTCAGATCCGGGGCCTGCCACATGTGGCGCCTGCGATGGTGCGGCTGTTCCTGCTTGACCAATATGACGACGCTGAACTCGACCGCAAAAAGACCGCGGCGATGTTCGCGGGCTTCATCACCAAGACGGCCCCCGAAGACCCGATGATGGGCGAAGGGGCAGCTGATCTCGATGGTGCCGCCATTGCGAGTCTTGAGCCCGGCACGATGCAGGTGCTGCTGCCAGGCGAGGATGTGAAGTTCTCGAGCCCTGCCGATGTTGGGGGCGGCTATGAGGCGTTTCAATATCGGACGCTCTTGTCGGTTTCAGCCTCACTGGGGCTGCCGTATCACCTCGTAACCGCCACTTCTTTGGCTTAAGCTTCTGATTTTAATGTAAAAAATTGACAGACCGCATGGCGCGTCCCCTAATCCGTCCCCTAACTGAAATTGTTGCACCCCACCCCATCACAAAAATATCCCCTCAGATCAGACCCCACCCAAGGGGTACCCCCACTTACGCACCACGACACCCCTTCTCACCTCTACAAATGATTCCACACGAACGGTGAGGCGTTCTGCTGCATATGGAACTGGTCAGGGTGTTTTGATCATACCAAGGGTCAGCATGGCCCCCTCGAGCTCACGCAACTCCATGAGCTTTTCTGCCCGCTTGCGTCTTATCTCGCGCGTTTCCCGGCCATGTATGGTCTTGGCCTGCGCGCAGCGCTCTCGGCCTTGCTGCGTCCTTGCACCCGTAGACGCCCCACCATGCGTCCTGCACACGGCCTTGCCGCGCATCGCAGGCTTGCAGCACTGCACACCGCTGCGCTTGCTCTTGGCCTGACAGCGTGCCGCTACAGCGCCGAAACTGGTGGTGAAGGGCTCATACACTTGGTGTCGTTCCATCCTACGTGTGTTGATGCAGGGTAGCACAGACAGAGGTGCTTTGTCAGTTTGGGGCGGCAAGGGGAGCCAAGGGGCTGCGACACATCGTCCATTATGTCGACCGCGCCAAGACATGCCCCTGTTTGGCTTGTCTGTGCTTCTACAAAGCGGGTTGCGCTCGTTTGCCTTGTAGCATGAGGGCCGAAATTGCGGTTCTTGGACGTTCCGTCTAATCGGCCTCATTCCCCTAGAGGCACATAATCCCTATCGTATTTGAAGTAGCGCGGGCCGACCAGCTTGATCCCTTCGGGCGTCCGCCAGAGCGGGTTGCAGGGCCAGGCAAGGGTGATCAGCCTTTGACCGTATTTCAGGGAATCGGTGGTCACCGGATCGCCGCTATCCGCCTCGACAAGGGTAATCAGGTCGGGGGTGGTGGCCAGCACGGTGCCGTCCTTTTCTGCAATCAGAAATTCGTTCTGAAAATCAAGGCGCAGGGTCTGGTTGCGATACTCTTCGACCCCCGACACAGTGGCCTTGCCCCGGGCAAAGCCGCCTTCGGTACGCCGTTCGATGTCCATGATCCGGCCATGGAACAGGATCTGCGCCCCCAGCAGGTCTGCCAATGCTGCGACAGGGTCGGCGTGGGCGGCCCGGGCGCTGCGCAGGGTCTCGCCCACCTTGGCACATAGCGACAGGGTGCCCCGCACCACGGCCTCTTTGGCGACCTTGCCCGACATCGGGTAAAACGCCAGCAGCGCCGATCCCCCCATCTCGATCGTGGCGGCCCGGGCCAGCCGCTCTGTCCAGGCGTTCGACACCGTGTCGAGGACTAGCGAATTGCCCTTGTCATCGCACAGCACCATTGGGGTGGCCGATACCCCGGAAAGGGTAAAGGTGACCATCTGCAGCTCGGGGAAGGCCCGGCCCATGCCGTCGCCGTCAATGAGCGGCAGGCCAGAGGCGGCGGCAACGACAAAGGGCGTGGTCGAGTTGACGCCCCCCGCCTCGCCGCACAGGACGGCGTCGATCTTGCGGCCCATCACCTTTTCAAGCGCCCGGAAGGCGTTCATCAACTCGTCCCCCTGGGGCAGCTTTTCGGTCATGACGGTGGGGGCGCCCATCATGCAGACCGGGACGACCAGGGCGTCGTCATCCAGCTCTGACACATCCATAAGGCTGACCGGCCCGTATTGGCGAATGGCCTGCTGGGCCATTAGCTTGCCCACATAGGGGTCGCCCCCGCCGCCAGTGCCAAGAACAGCCCCGCCTATGGCGATGTCCTCCATATCGGCCACGTCGATTTTGCGCAGAATGGTCATGTCAGTTCCTTTCAGCCGTGCACCGGACCAAGGGCCAGGGGGGTGAATGTGAGGTCGGGATAACCAAAGGCCTGAGGGCCGACGACGGCCATCGCCTCGGGTGTTTTCATCAGGTCGTGGACGGGCAGGCCGATCACCGCGACCCGCTGGCCGTAGCGCAAGACCTCAGTGGTGATCGGTTCCCCGGTTTCGAGGTCAAGGTTAATGATCAGGTCGGGGACCATGATGACGGGCGTGCCGTCGACCCACAGGACAAGGTTTTCGTTCTGGATGGCGATCCGCCCTTCGCAGCCCTGCCAGTCGCCCGATCCTGCGATCTTGGCCTCGCCCCGGGCAAAACCACCCTTCAGCTCGCGCCGGATGTCGGTAATCTTGCCGGTAAAGAACAGGGTGGCCCCAGTGGTGGCAATTACCCGGTCCACGACGTCCAGCCTGCGGGCGCGGGCATCAAGCACCGTCCGCCCGATCTGAAGGGCCTGTGTCATCGTGTTGGGCACTGCTGTGCGCCGCACAAAGTCCATCCGCATGGGCGCAATCGCCAGACCGGCCGCCGCCCCCATCGCGACAGAGGTGTCGCGGGCGAACCGTTCCAGCCAGTACATGTCGACCACGTCGCGGAACACCACCGTGTTGCCCTTGTCATCTGCAATGGCGGCGGGGGCAGGTTTGGCCCCGTAGATGAAGAACGTCGTCATCTGCACTTCGGGAAAGGCCCGGCCCATGCCGTCCCCGTCGATGACGGGCAGGCCCGCCTGCGCGGCCGTGATCACCGGCTCCATCGAATTGGCCCCGCCGATCTCGGCGCAGATCAGCGCCGACATCTTGACCTTGGCCACGTCCTCAACGGCGCGCATGGCGCAGTAGCATTCCTCGCCCTGTTCGATCTTTTCAACGCCGACAACCGGGGCGCCGATGCCACCCACCTCGCCGATCCAGGCGTCATCCGGCAGCGCCTCAAGCGGGAGGATGTCGACCGTCGCCCCTTTGCGCAGCAGTTCGCGGGATCGCAGCATGCCGACATAGGGGTTTCCCCCGCCGCCGGTGCCCAGAAGGGCCGCCCCGATGGAAAGTGGCAGAAGGTCTGCCTCAAGCAGCGGATAGGCGTCTTTAGCCGACATGAAGTTCACCCACCGCCTTGACCCGCACGCGGGTGGCATTGCCGGGCAGGTAGGCCAGCGGGACATCCTCGACATCGACGATCTCAATGGTTTCGCGCCGGGCACCCGCGGCCACGGCGGCCTCTGTCGCGCGGGCCTTGGCGTCGGTCAGCGCCTCGTCGCGGCCAATCTCTGCTAAGGAATACACCCGATCGACCTCACCGCTGACCTGGGCGATGGCGGCGCCCACGGCATTGGCCACGGCGAAATGGTTGGGCATGATCAGCTCCAGCCCTGCAATCGGCCCCTCAACCAGGATCGAGCCGCCACCCACCACGATGACGGGAAGGGGGTCAGCCGAGATGCGGGCGCGTTCGACAGAATCCTCGAGCATAAAGGCAATGCGGTCCCGCGCCTTGCGGATCAGGTCCGGGCTGAGGCCCGCGACCTTGCTCTTGTCGCCAAGGTCGGCGGCCCCATCGGCCACGATGATGTCAGAGGTGGTCAGCGTCTCGCCCCCGAAAATCAGCGCCTCGGTGACAATCCGGTAGCCGACGGACTGCGGGCCGACCGTCAGAGCGTCCGGGCCATCGACGACGAGCGATCCGCCCCCAAGGCCGATGGAAAAGACGTCCGGCATGCGAAAGTTGGTGCGCACGCCGCCAACCTCGACCGCGACGGTGGCCTGCCTCGGGAAGCCCTTTTGCAGGGACCCAACGTCCGAGGTCGTGCCGCCGATATCGACGACGATGGCGTCCTGCACCCCGGACAGAAATGCCGCTCCGCGCATGGAGTTTGTGGGGCCGGAGGCAAAAGTCAGAACCGGGAACCTTTCGGCAAATTCGGCATCCATCAGGGTGCCGTCGTTCTGGGTCAGGTAGAACCGAGCGGTAAAGCCTACATCGGCCAGCGCTCCGCGAAAGGCCGCGACCACATCGCGCGACAGGTCGCGCAGACAGGCGTTCATGATGGCGGCATTCTCGCGTTCAAGCAGGCCGATGCGGCCGATGTCTGAGGACAGGGTGATATGGGCCTCGGGCAGGGCCTTGGCCAGGATCTCACCTGCCTGACGCTCAAAGTCCGTAGAGACGGGGGAAAAGACCGCCGTGACGGCGACCGACTTGACGCCCCGTTCGCGGATCTGGTCCGCGATGGCGACAAGCTCTGCCTCGTCGATCGGCGAGATCACCCGCCCGTCGAATTCATTGCCGCCATGGGCCAGGAACCAATGGTTGCCGATCACGTCGCGCAGGTCCTCGGGCCAGTCGACCATCGGGGGCAGGGACGCGGTGGCGGGCAGGCACAGCCGGACGGCGGCGGTCGGTGCAAGGTCGCGGCGTTGGACGACGGCGTTGGTGAAATGGGTGGTCCCGATCATCACCACGTCAACGGCCGAGGCCTCCATCCCGGCGGCATCAAGCACCTTGCGCAGGGCGTTGACCACGCCGGTCATCACATCCTTGCTGGTCGCGGCCTTTACGCCTGCGATGACCGTGTTGCCATCCATCACGACGGCATCGGTATTGGTGCCGCCCACGTCTATGCCGATCCGGATCATGTCTGTGCTTCCTTCGTTTGGGCCTGGGTGCGCAATGCAAGCAGGTCTTCGGCGGTTGGTATCTCGCCGTTGATAAGGGGGATCTTGGGCCTCAACGCCTCTTCCTCGGCTGAAATGACGGGGACAGAGGCAAGCAGGAGGCGGGTGTAATCGTGTCGGGGATCGGCAAAGACCGAAGCCACGGGGCCCGTCTCGACGATCTTGCCGAGGTAAAGGACACCGACGTCCTGGGCAAAGTTGCGCATCAGGCTCAGGTCATGGCTGATGAAAAGGTAGGTCAGGCCAAGCTGGTCGACGAGGCCCTCCAGAAGCTCGATCACGCGGGCCTGGACCGATACGTCAAGGGCCGATGTCGGCTCATCCAGCACCAGAAGGCGGGGTTCAACGGCAAGGGCGCGGGCGATGGCGACGCGCTGCTTTTGCCCGCCAGAAAGCTCGTGCGGATAGCGGTCGGCAAAGTGGCGCGGCATCTGCACCATTTCCAAAAGCTTGGCCACACGCGCCTTGCGGTCACCGGCATAGTGATGGGCATCGAGTGCGACGCGGATCGACTGCCCCACGGTCCGGCGTGGGTTCAGCGACGCGCCGGGGTTCTGGAACACCATCTGGACCTGTTGGCGATGGGCCAGCGTCGCCTGCCGCCCTAGGATGCTTTGCCCGTCGATCAGGATGTCGCCGGATGTGGGCGGTGTCAGCCCCATGATCATCCGTGCAATGGTGGACTTGCCCGACCCGCTTTCGCCTGCAAGGCCGTAGACGTCGCCCTTCTGGATCGCAAAGGACACCCCGTCCACCGCCCGTACCTCTCCGGCAGAGCGGCCAAAGGCCCCCTTGAGGGCATAGGTCTTGACCACATCGCGCAGTTCCAGAACCGGAGCGGTCATTGGTCCCTCCCGGTCAGGCGCGGCACGGCGGCGATCAGGTCGCGGGTATAAGCCTGCTTCGGGGCCTCGAATATGCCGGCGGTTGGACCGTGTTCGACAATCTCGCCCTTGTTCATGACGTAAGTGTAGCCAGAGGTTTCGCGCACGACACCGAGGTTGTGGGTGATCATCAAAAGGGCCAGTCCCTTTTCGGTGACGAGGTCTTTCAGCAGCTTGAGGATCTGGGCCTGCGTTGTGACGTCAAGCGCCGTCCCCGGCTCATCCGCGATCAGAAGGCGGGGCTCGGACAGTAGTGCCATCGCGATCAGGATACGCTGGCGCATGCCCCCCGACAGCATGATGGGGAAGGAGGCCGCGACCCGCTCAGGGTCGCGCATCCGCACCTGGGCAAGGACGTCGAGGACCCTTGCCTTACGCTCTTTGCCGGACCGGTTCCGGCCAAGGCGGCGGTCGGCGTACTTCAGGATCGTCCCGAGCTGGTCGTAGATGGTGAAAACCGGGTTAAGTGAGGACATGGGGTCCTGAAACACCATGCTCATGGCGGTGCCCCGCAGCTTGAGCCTTTCGCGTTCGGGCAGGGTCAGCAGGTCGCGCCCGTCAAAGAAGATCGCCCCGCCGTCAATCTTGGCCGGGGGCTGGGGCAGGATGCCCATGATCGTCTTCATCGTGACCGACTTGCCCGATCCGCTTTCGCCTACCAGCGCAATCTGCGCCCCCTCGGGCACGTCAAGCGAGACGGATTTCAGCACCTCGACCCGCCGGCCATAGGTGGTGAAGGACACGCTGAGGTTCTGGACGGACAGAAGTGCTGTCATCGCACGTCCTCCACGTCGAACATGTCGCGCAAGCCGTCGCCCAGAAGGTTGAAGCCAAGGGCAACAAACAGGATCGCGCAGCCGGGCAGGACGCTTTCCCACCAGTAGTCGGGCAGGAACGACGCGCCCGAGGCAACCATCGTCCCAAGGTCGGGGGTGGGGGGCTGAATGCCCAGCCCCAGAAACGACAGCGCCGCCCCGATCAGGATCACGAACCCCGCATCCAGCGAAGTCTTGACGGCTATGGCGGACACGCAATTGGGCAGGATTTCGCGGAACAGGATATGTGCCTTTGATGCGCCCAGCGTTTCGGCCGCCTCGACAAACTCCTGACTGCGTAGTTGCCGGGTGAGCGAATAGATCAGCCGGGTGTGCCAGGTCCACCACAAAAGCGCGATGGCCAGCATCGAATTGGTCAGCGACGGGGTTAGGACCGCGGCGACCGCCAGCGCCATGACAAGCGGTGGTATGGCCAGGGCGATATCGGTGATGCGCATGATCACAATCTCGACCCAGCCGCCAAAGTATCCAGCGAGCAGGCCAAGGATCACCCCAACCGGGATCGCAATGCCCAGCACCACCACCGCCAGCAGCAGCGACACCCGCAGGCCAAAGATGACGCGCGTAAAGATGTCCCGCCCGACGTTGTCAGTGCCAAACCAATGGACCGCAGACGGGGGCTGATGGCGATTGCGGAAATCTACGACCGCGCCGACATGTTCCGGGAAGGGGGTGATATAGGGGGCCAGCAGCGCCAGTGAGACCGAGGTGATGACGATGATCGCCCCGATCACCGCCGTCGGATTGCGCGAGAACCGGAACCAGTTCTGCCAGGCGTTGGACAGGGCTTCCTGCTGGCTCATGTCCGGCTTCCCCTGATGCGTACCCGGGGGTCCACGACGCCAACCAGCACGTCGATCATTAGGTTGACGAAAACAAAGAACGCCCCGGACACCATGACCACGCCCATGATGGCGTTCAGGTCCTTCTGAACGATGGCCCGAATGCCGTAAGAGGCCATGCCCGGCCAGGAAAAGATCAGTTCGACCACAAAGGCGTTGCCGATGAGCGAGGCAAACTCCAGCCCGGTGATCGTCAAGGGCGGCACGAAGGCGGGGCGCAGCATGTATTTGAACATCCGCAGCCGGTCGGGCACGCCAAAGGCGCGGGCGGCCTCGATATAGTCCTGCCGGCTGACGTCGATCATCGAGGCGCGTGTAATCCGGGCGATCTGGCCCATCGTGGCAAGACCAAGGGCGAGGGTGGGCAGCAACAGATGCCGGGCGGCTTCGCCCATCACGTCGAACCGGCCTTTCAGAAGGCTGTCGATCAGGATCAGCCCGGTGATATCGGCATCAAACGACATGCTTGCGGGCAGCCGCCCGGTGGTGGGCAGGATGTTGAGGACATAGCCCGCCAGGATTTGCAGCAGAAGGGCCAGGAAGAAGGCGGGCAGAACGGCGGAAAAGATGGCGATGGCGCGCACGAGGGTATCGGGCCATCGGTCCTTCCATCGCGCAGCCGCCACTCCAAGGGGAACACCAAGGACAAAGGCAAAGAGGATGGTTGAGATCACCAGTTCAAGCGTTGCGGGAAATGTCTTGCGGATGTCGGAGTTGACCGATTGTTCGGTCAGCAGTGAGCGCCCCAGCTCGCCTTGGGTCAGGCCGGTCAGGAACAGGCCGTATTGTTCGACCATCGGCTTGTTCAGGCCCAGCTTTTCCTGAAGGTCTGCCACCTGCTCTGCGCTGGCGGTGGGGCCAAGGGCCATGCGGGCAGGATCGCCCGGCACGATCCGGGCGATCGTGAAGATCACGATCGACAGCCCGAACAGCACCAGAAGCGACCAAAGCAGCCGTCTGACAAGGAAGCCGAGGAATTCCATGGCATCCACCAATGGGGGGTTTCAGGATGCCTCGCCCCGGCCTTGGGGCAGTCGGGGCGAGGCTTTGGGCAGGACCGAAGTTACATGCAGGTCCAGCTGTAGCGGGCAAAGTCGTAGTCAAACGACTGCATGGGAACAGCGTTGAAGCCCTCAAGGCAATTGTCCATCGCGTGCTGAACTGTCTGGGCCAACAGCGGGACGCTGACCATCTGTTCGGCCAGATTGCGCTGCACTTGCTTGTACAGCTCGGCCTGTTCGGCGACGTCGCCGGTGGCGCGGGCGGCGTCGATCAGGGCGTCGATCTCGGGGTCCTGCAACCACTCCATCGAAGCCCAGGTGCCTGCGGCGTCGGAATGGTACTGGGTAAAGAACATCGAATCCGGGCTGGGGTAGGTGGGCCCAAAGAAGATCTGGTTCACGTTGGGGGTGGTTTCGACCTGGCTTGCGATTTCGGTCACACGGTTCCAGGGGTCAGGCTGCTGGGTGATGACAAATCCGAGGGATTCAAGATTGGCCTGCATCAGAAGGCTGATCTCTTCCTCGAAAAGGGCTCCGGCCACATAGCCCAGCGTCAATGGGATCTGCTGACCGGCATAGGCCGATTGCGCCACTTCAGCGGCGGCCATCTCAAGGTTGTAGGACGGGCCTTCGACATCGCCTGCGTGGAAGTCTGCGAAGGCCTCGGGCAGGACGGTGGTCATCGGCTCGCCCGGAAAGATCACGTCGCGGATGGTCTCGAAGTCCGTCGCATATGCGATGGCGCGGCGAATGTGCACGTCATCGGTCGGGGCGAGCTGGCTGTTGAGTTTTAAGTAGAAGGCCGTCGCGGTCGGCTGGCTGACCAACCGGAACCGGCCCATATCTACAAGCGCGGAATAGGTGTCGGGTGACTGGAACTGGCTCGACATCGTCAATTCGCCCGACGCGGCAAGGGCGCGCACGGTGGCTTCGTCGTTGGTGACGATCCAGCGGACTTCGTCGATGGGGCTTTCGGGCATTTCGCCATAGTAGTTGGGGTCACGCTTGACGATCATCCGCGATCCGCGATCCCAGCTGTCCAGCAGATAGGCGCCAGAGCCTGCGACATTGGCCGACAGATAGGTCTGGCCGTCGTCATCGCCAAGGTTGGCCTCAACCACCTCTTCGTTGACGATCATCAGCGCCGGGACCGTGGCCATGAAGGGGGCAAAGGTCTTGGACAGGGTGAAGGATACGGTCCGCGCGTCAACGGCAACGACATTGCCGGGCTCAACCACTCCTGCGAAAAGGTTGGCGGGGCCTTGGTTGATGCGCAACAGCCGTTCGAACGAATAGACCACATCCGATGCCTCAACCTTCGATCCATCGCTGAAGGTGGCATCCGCGCGCAGGGTAAAGGTCACTTCGCTGGCGTCATCCGACACCACCCAGCTTTCGGCCAGCTGAGGGACAAGGTTACCCGATCCATCGACCGTCACCAGCCCGTCATAAAGGTTCACGGCGGCCATGTAGTCGGTGTAGTCGCTGATCTTGGCCGGATCAATGGTCCCAAAGATCTGGACGGTGTTCATCGTCACTACGGTCTCGGCGTTGGCCGCCCCCGCAGCAAGCAAAGCTACCGACAAGGCTGTCGCCGCTGTCGTCGTCAAAAGTCGTGTGGTCATGGTATCCCCCATTGGACAAACCTGCGGGACCGGTCGCGCGGCCCTCTGATGGGTCAAGCCTCTGCCCTTGGAGGCCATTCCATCAATGGGATTGGAGTCTAGGTTTTTGCACCATTTGGCTAGGTTCTGTGCGGCCGGTTGGAATATACCTTTTTGACGGTCGGCAGGCGATGGGCCATGACGATCACGACAGGATGCGCAGGGCCTCTGCGGACCTGATCGCCTCGCTGCGGTTGGCGCAGCCCAGCTTGCGGTACAGGTTGGACAGGTGAAACTTTACCGTCGCCTCGCTTAACCCCATGATATTGGCGATCATCTTGTTGGTCGCCCCTTCGGCAAGGGCATGCAGGATGCGGGTTTCCTGTCGGGTCAGCCCATGGGCCTTGCCACGCCGCGCCCGGCCCGGTCCGGCCTCCTGCACCTGGCGCAGGACACGTCGCAGGATGTCATTCCGCTCTAACCCGTCCTTGACGCGTCGGGTTGAGGTAAGTTCGGCCAGAAAGACCCGTTCTTCGCTAAGCGTGGCGATGCTGCCAAGGCTGGCAGCGGTCGACAGCGTCTTTCGCAGCTGGGCCTGCGCCTCGGGCAGCCGGCGCTGGCGGTGTAGGACGTGGGCTAACCAGACTTCGGCTCCGATCCTTTGCCTCCCGGTCAGGTGGGGATTGTCGAGCATGCCGACGATCCACCGGTCCAGCCCCGACCGCGTCGGTGTGACCTGCGCCAGATGGCGCAGCCAAACGAGGGCAAGGGCAACCTCGTCCCGGTCCCGAAGCGTGGCCAGCCGGGCGCCGCCTTCCTCGACCCAAGCCAGCGAGATCCGGGTATCCAGCCCGGCGGCCTTGACCATCGCCTCTTGCCAGCGGTTGCCGTTCTGCAGGACGACGATATCGCGGATGTCGATGAGCATGCCGAACTGGTCCGATCTTTCTTGCCGGACCCGCCACCGGTCAAGAAAGCTGCGGGCGGCAACGGTGGAGTAGTGTTCGGCCAAAGCCTGGCTGCCGTAGATCAGCACCATCTCGATCAGGGTAGGCCAGATCTCGCCACTGGCCAGATCGTCAAGGTCAAGCGACAGGAACCGGCTTAGCGGCTCTGCCTCGCCCCCCTCGTAGGCTATGCAGGCGTTCAAGAGGCCAAGCAGGCGCGTATCGCCCGGACTGTCATAGGGCACCCGCGCCATGTGGGCGGCGGCACTGGCCGCGCGCTTGCGGGCGCTTCCGGCATCGCCCAGAAGCAGCTGGATGATTGCCCGATGCAGATCAATATAGAAAGACAGGATCGGGACGTTAGCGCGGGAGTAGTGGGCGCCTGCAAGGACCGCCGTGTGATCGGCCTCGGCAAAGCGCCGGGCGCGGATGTAAAATTCGAGGACCGCGTTGTAGAAGGACCCGCGCCGCAGGTCGTCATCGGCAGGAAGCTCGCCCAGCATCTGGTAGGCGTCGTCCAGCAGATGGGCGTCAAGGTCGGTGTCCTCCCAGGTTTGCAACAGGACCCGGAACAGCCGAAACTCAAGGCTGTAGCGCTGGGCATTTCCGACCACCTTGCGGGGATCGTCGGCCTCTTCTCCATAGCGGTCCCGAAGGATACGGTGGGTCAGCGAGACATCACCACGCTTGATCGCCTGGATCGCCCGGCAATGCACGATCAGCTCGTCCTGCCGCGCCATGTCGGGGGGAAAGCCTGCCAAGATCCGGTCAAGCGCCACTGGTCCGAACAAGTGGACGGCAAAGGGGCCACGGGCCTGCCGCAGCGTGTCGCTTGCCGCCTGCCAGGCTCCCAGAGATTGAAATAGCGTGATGGCCTCTGGCAACTCTCCGATTGCTGCCAAGGCCGTGGCGATGGCCCGGGCTTGTGTGGGGTCCTGACCACGCTCTGCCAGGAGATCGCTTATCGCCCTGCTGAGGGGGGCGGCACATGCCGCCAGAGGCTGAGGCAAAGCGATTGGCAAGTGGCTGGGGCTTTCAACACGCTCCAAGAAGGGAATGCCCTGCAGGGCCGTGCGGTCCACCGGCTTACCCTTTAACGCAGCATCAAGCGCCACGAGGCGGGCCGATGGCAGGGAGCGCAGCAGATCGTCGCGCAGGAATGCGGCTAGGGCTGCGTCGACTGACCCTCCGCCTTGTGTGGCAGACATCAGGCAGGGCCATCCGCCCGTCTTTGCAAGGATTCCCTCGGCTTCTGTGTCGGTCAGATCGTAACCAGCCTTCACCTCTCCGGCATCAAACAAGAGGTCTGTTCCAGTCAATCGGCCTACCTTGCCATAGACCTCTGCCCGGGCAAGGCCCGGTATCGCCGTCGTAGGGCGTTTGGCCAGGATGAGCCGCGAAATGTCTTCGGGAAGGGGTGCTGTGACTTTCGTATGGGGGACATCCCAAATGGCGTCCCTTACTGTTGGCATGCCGCCCCGTCTGATCGGTAGCCCAAGGCTTCGGGATAGATCCTCCAGCAACCACGACTTTCCTGTCCCGGCTGGGGCGTCGATCACGACAATGGGGGACGTCATTCCAGCGATGCGATCCAAAAGCCTGTCGCGCGGCAATCGAGAAGATGCAGAAATGTGGCTGTCCATGCTCGGGCTCCACCCTTAGGACCGGCAATGTCCCGGGGCGGGACAACTGTCTGGCCGCAGGCCCGCCAGGTCAAGGGCAGAGTGGCGGGTAAAACCTGCCTTGAGATCCGCGTCCCTCATGAACACGAGTGGGGCTGGCCGCGCGCGCGAGTGAGATCCCCAGCATTCTAGGCCGAAACCAGGGAAAGTACCCGGCGAAGTATTACCAACGTCGTTACATGCGCCGCAATCAGATCGAGATCATGTTC
>CALFSV010000326.1 GCA_937916485.1 uncultured Paracoccaceae bacterium
AAACCGAGTGACATTGGGCTCGCGCCAACTGGTTCTGGTGTACGGTTACTCTTCACCGATACGTTGCAGCCAACCTTCAAGGAAAGCTGCACTGAGTGCCACGGTCGCAACGGCGAGGTAGAGGGCGACGTCAACCTGCTGAACCTGAAGAACGTCGGTGACCTGACAGGCGATCTGGAGCTTCTCGAAAACCTGGTCGACGTGCTTGGGGCCGAAGAGATGCCGCCGGAAGACGAACCGCAGCTGGACGCAAAGCACCGTCAGCAGTTGTTGGCACAGTTGCAGAAATTGCTTCACGAGGTCGTCAGCAAGCAGAAGTCCGCCGCGCAGGCGCCCATCCGGCGAATGAACCGGTTTCAGTACAGCAACGCCGTCCGGGACTTGTTCGACCTGAAAGTAGCAATCTTCCCGCTGCCCGAGCGAGTCGTCCGGGATTACGGCTATTTCAAGCCGGAGACCGGCAAGATGCCGGACGTTATCAGAGCGGGCAACCGACCGCTCGGCAAATCGCAGATGAACGAGAAGCGGCTTGCCGACGTCCTGGCGTTCCGCCAGGACCTGCGGGCCGAACATGGGTTTGACAATCAAGGCGACCATTTGTCGCTTTCCCCGTTGTTGATGGAGTCGTTTATCGAGCTCAGCCGATCGGTCATCGACAGCCCGACGTTCACCGACGGGACCTGCGGAATCTGGCAGCAGTTTTTCGCTCCGCCGGCGCCCAGTGGAGACACACGCCTCGCCGTCCAGACGCGGCTTGAGTCGTTTCTGACTCGCGCCTTTCGACGCCCGCCCGGCACCGAGACCCTGCAACGCTTCACCAACCATGTCATGGGCTTGATTGCCGCCGGCAGTTCATTCACCAACAGCATGAAATCCGCGGCTGCCGGGGCTATCGCTTCACCGCGATTCCTCTATCTCTATGACCGCGCCAGCTCAGCTGACAAGGCTGAGACGGTTGACGACTACGAGCTCGCGTCGCGCCTGTCGTTCTTCCTTTGGGGAAGCATCCCGGACCAGCCGCTTCTCGACCTGGCAGCTGCCGGCAAGCTGAAGGATCCAACCGTTCTGGCCGGCCAGGTTGACCGCATGATGACCGACAGAAAGCTCAAGCGATTCTGCGACAGCTTTCCATCACAATGGCTGCAGATGGACCGGATCATCTCGGTCAAACCCGACCCAAAGCAGCATCCCGATTTCTACTTCAGCGGCGGCCAGTACAACGCTTCCATGCATATGATGCTCGAGCCGCTGCTTGTATTCGAAACAATCTTGATTGAAGACCGATCGATCCTTGAACTGATCGACGCCCCTTTCAGCTATCGCAGCGAGGCGCTGGTATCATGGTACGCGGACGGCAAACTCAACAAAGCCAGGCCGGCGGTCAACACTTATACGCGCGTCGCCATCACTGACCGGCGCCAGGGAGGTGTCATGACCAACGCTGCCGTGATGACCATGACATCGGGCCCGCGGCGAACGCATCCGATCACCCGCGGCGCGTGGCTGGCAACCGTAATCTTCAACGACCCGCCGCCGCCACCGCCCGCCGACGTGCCGCCGCTGCCGGAGGACAAGAAGGAGACCTCACATCTCACCATCCGCGAACGTCTCGCGGCACACCGCGAACGTGCCGACTGCGCAGGCTGCCATGAACAGATCGACCCGCTCGGGTTTGCACTTGAGAACTACGGCCCGACCGGACTGTGGCGGACGGCCTATGACAACAAACGCGATATCGACATGAGCGGCAAGCTGTTTCGCCAGCACAAATTCGCCAGCGTTGTCGAATTCAAAGACGCCATCCTGCAGAACAAGGATCGCTTTGCGCGGGCGTTCGCTCGGCATCTGCTGGCCTTCGCCCTAGCCCGCGAGGTCGATGCCACCGACGCCGTGGCGCTGGACCGCATTGTCGAGCAGGCGACGGTCGACGACTACCGACTGAAAGGACTGATCAAGCAGGTCGTCCTCAGCGAGTCATTTCAACGCAAATACAATCCCCCGGAGGATGACCGATGATCACGCGACGCTCCTTTTTACGCGGCGCTGGCGGCGCAGTCCTCTCCTTACCCTGGCTCGAGAGCCTGGCCGAATCACCCGCCGCGCAGGCACCTCACCGCTTTGCCGTATTCTATGTCCCGATCGGTGTCGTGCGCCGCTCATTCTTCCCCCTCGAAACCGACAACGAAGTCCCCGTTTTTCGCGGCGCTGACTTTAAGGGAGTGGATGGTGCTGACATCAAGCCCGGGCTGCATCCGTTTCCGCTGACGCCGACGATCAAGCCGCTGGAAGGCATGCGCGAACATGTGACGCTGATTACGGGAATCGATCGCACCTTTCAAAGCGGCACAGACGTCCATGCCCAATGCGGCAGCTGCTTCCTCACCAGCGCCGCCCCGTACAGCATCCAGCACTCCGCCTATCCGCTGGATCGAACGCTCGACCATGTCATTGCCGATGAAATTGGCAGCACAACACCGTTCCGCACCATGGAATTCAGCTGCAACCCGCACAAGGACAACAAGGAGTCGATCTACTTCGACAACATTTCCTGGTACGCCACTGGCCAGGTCGCGCCGTCAATCCGCGATCCGCGCATGGCCTATCGCCGAATGTTCGGCACGCAGGAGATCGAGCGCGTGCGCAACATCTCCGATCTGGTCCTGGACGAAGCCCGGTCACTGAGCCGGGAACTGGGCTACGCCGACCGCGAGAAGTTCGGCGAGTACCTAGAGGCGATTCGCAGTATCGAGGTCAAGACAGATCGTCTGGAGAAGATGAAGGGTGAACTGGACAAGGTGGACTTGGCAGAGCCCAGCGCGGCACATCTGCCGCGCGGCGAGCACATCCAGCTAATGGCCGACCTCATGATCGTCGCGCTCCAGGCAGGTTTGACGCGTGTCGCGACCTTCATGATCGGCCCGGAACGCTGGGATACCCCGTACATGTTCGACGGCCTGTTCGATGAGCCGATGAGTCATCACAAAATGTCGCATAACCAGCGGCAGTACATCACGCACCTGGAGCAGGTAGATCATTTCCACATGCAGCAGTTTGCCCTGGTGCTTGAGAAGATGAAGGCGATCAAGGAATCGAACGGCTCGACGCTGTTGGATAATACTCTCATCACCTATGGCTCCGGGCTTGGCGACGGCTCAACGCATCAGTTCCACAACCTCCCCATCATCGTCGGCGGCGGCGCCGGCTTCGGCATCAAGGGCGGCCGCCATATTCACTGCTCCGACGGCACGCCGCTGGCCAACCTATGGCTGAAGCAGGCGCAGCTGATGGGCCTCAAAGGCAATCGCTTCGCAGACAGTACTCAGTCAATGGACCAGCTGGTTGGATGACGGGCGTCGCGGGAATTCAACGAAGAAATCAAAGGAAAGCCCTCAATGAAATATTACATACTGATTTTATCGACCTTGGTTCTGTTCGCGGGAAATGCGTTTGCGGCAGAGAAACCGAACGTCGTTTTGATCTTTGCCGATGATCTCGGCTATGGCGATGTGGGATGCTACGGCGCAACCAAAGTCAAGACGCCTAACATCGACCGGCTGGCCAAAGAGGGACGCCGATTTACGGATGCCCATTCGGCGTCTGCTGTTTGCACGCCATCGCGCTACGCGCTGCTGACCGGCGAGTACCCCCTGTAAACGGCGGCGGGAAAGTGTGGCGCTTGGCGGGCGAAAAGTGCAGCGCT
>CALFSV010000327.1 GCA_937916485.1 uncultured Paracoccaceae bacterium
AAGTCCAGTGACGCGACCAATCTGTCCCAATCTTCTTCCGTCTGCGCCCAAGGCTTGCCCATCTCGTGATGCACGCAAGTGCGTAACCAATCCTCATGCGCAATGACCGCATCGCGCAGCTTGCGCATCCACGCCTGTCGCTCGGAAATGGACGTCGCAGCCCAACCTGGAAACGCTGCCTTGGCCGCTTGCAAGGCGTGTTCGACATCGTCCGGCCCTGCCGTTGAAACTGTTGCGACCAGCGTTTCTGTAGCGGGATTGATTACCTCGCATGTAGATGCACCACCCGTAAGCGCCCCATTGATATACATCTTTGTTGGAAATTCCATCACGCAGGCCTCACTCAAACAGGGTTTCGATGTTGGTTTTGATGCTGTCACCGATATAGAGCGACATCGCCTGAATCGTGGAGGTCGGGTTTACCGCCCCTGCCGTCGGAAAGATCGAGCCATCGACGATAAACAGGTTCTTGACATCATGGCTGCGGCCCCAGCCGTTCACCACGGATGTCGCCGGATCATCACCCATCCGACACGTGCCCATCTGGTGCCAACCGGCACGCCACCATACGTTGTCATCGCCTTTGCTCAGCACCTTCTTCGCGCCCGCTGCGAGCAAAATTTCCTTTGCACGTTCTTCGCCGTGGCGCAGCATCTTGCGGGTATTCTCGCCCAAACGGTAGGTAACTTTTGGTGCGGGGATGCCGTCGCTGTCGGTCATGTCAGGGTCAAGCGTGACGCAGTTGTGTTCCTCAGGAAGATCCTCACTCACCACGGTTAGCCCGGCCAGGTAAGGATAGACGTTGTCCATGGTCTCACGATGCTCGGCGCCCCAAGGGATCGGGCTGTCGACACCATACCCCCCTAATGCATAGGTCATCGGAGTGGTGGAGCGGCCAGAATGAAGTCCATAACCGCGCACGAAATCGCGCGTCGAGTCTGTTTCATAGAACTCCTGAGATAAGATCGCACAGGCCATCGGCCCCTCGTGTCCCAGCATCGGTTCGTCAAACACGCCAGCAACACCGGTGAGCGGGTGGAACATCAGGTTCTTGCCCACCATCCCATTGCGATTGGCCAGACCGTCAGGAAATGCTTTGGATTTGGAGTTCAACAAAAGCCGCGGCGTGCCGACCCCGTTGCACGCTACGACAACCAATTCGGCCTTTTGTTCGTGCACTTGCCCGTCGGCCCCGTGATAAAGCACGCCTGTAGCAAAACCCGTCACTTGATCCACGAGGATTTCACGCACACGGCACTCGGAACGCAACTCAACGCCTGCGTTTTCCAACATCGGCCAGTAAGTGAAATTGGTCCCTCCCTTGGCCCCTGCCGCGCAGCCCAGATCACAGGTGCCCGCATTTACGCATTTCTGCCGCCCATCGTGATCCTGACTGAGGATCGACACATCCGACGGCCACCAGTGATAGCCTTTTGCGTTGAACCCTTTGGCCAGCGTTAGACCCAATTTACCGATTGGGATTGGAGGCAGTTCTGGGGCGTAATCCGGATAAGCAGGGTTACCGCCAAGGCCGGACACACCCGTGTTGCGGTCATTCATGTTGTAGAAGGGTGCGAGCGTATCGTAATCCACAGGCCAATCCGCACCAACGCCATCTAACGAACGGGTGCGAAAATCTGACGGCTTCATCCGCGGCCAGTGACCAAGGAAGTTGATGGTAGAACCACCGACCGCATTGAAATTCACCGGCGTGATGCAGCTGTCATCCGCGTTGATCGGATAGTCCTGTTTCAACCCGCGCACGTTCGGGTCGCATGAAAAATTGCCGTACCGCGCGAGTTCGTAGCCATCATCGCGGCTCGGGTAACCCTTATCTTCTAGGTGCGGTCCTTGTTCCAAGCACAGAATACGCATCCGAGTTTCCAGCAGCGACCATGCGATGGCAGCACCTGAGGCACCTGCACCAATGATTAGAACGTCGACGGGTTCATTTTGCATCGCGATACACCTTTCCACGAGCGCGCACGGGTGCGGTCAATTCATCCATCAGCGCCTCGTCCTCACGCGGAACGGAGTAACCTTGGGGATGGACGGGATGGGCACCAACGCCAAACAGTGGGCGGGTGTCAGGGCGACTGTAATAGCCCATGTAAGTGAGGCGAACGAGGGTTGCGAAGGCGTCGGGCTGTTGCGTCTCGATTAAGTGCAGCGCGGCGACTTTTTCCGGCCTTGTCATTTCAACAAAACTGTCACCCAATGCCATCATCACAGCCTGCGTTGTTTCAACCGGATTGGGCGCATAGGCGTCAGCAGTCGGGAGAAAGTCTGCCACTCCCAATGCGCCCGCTCCGGGAATTGTCCCATCATTACTTGGCGGAACAAGTTCGTCCAAAATAGCATCAAGAAGGGTGCGTTGTGTTTGTGTCCACATGGTGCCCTACCTCTCTGACGTGCCGCTGCGGGACACGGCGTCAATCGCCACAGCCAACAACAGGATTGCACCAGAAAACATCAGCTTGTCAGCCGCACTCGCACCCGACAGGTCCAGCCCGTTGCCAAGTGATCCGATAACCAGAGCGCCAAGGATCGCGTTCCAAACCGATCCGCGTCCCCCGAACAGGGACGTGCCACCAATCACAGCAGCCCCGATGGATTCGAGCAGGAGTGAGCCACCCGCAAAGGCGGTGTAGGAAACTGAGCCAAATCGAGACGCACCAAAGATGCCACCGATTGCGGCCATGAGACCGACGATTGCAAAGGCCGAGACACGGATACGTTTGACATTTATGCCCACACGCCGCGCGCTTTCAGGATTGCCACCAACCGAGAAGATTGATCGTCCGTAAGGGGTCGAGGTCGTCACCCAACCCACGAGAACTGTGATCACCATCAACAGAACAATCAGCAATGGCACAGATCGATAAGCATTCAATGTGGCAACGGTTGCCAACACTAATGCGCCAAAGAATGCGATCTGACCCCCAACAGCGGTGTTGGTGTCCAGTTCTAACCCGCGTGCCTTGCGCTGTGTTTGCTTGCGCAAATTGAGCCATGCAAAGACTACGATACAGGTAATAGCCAACGCCCAGCCTAGGGCATCAGGCAAAAGCACCCGCGCAAAGCCACGAATGAACGGATCACCAACATTCAGGTTTCCTGTCGGAAGGATTTTTTGCATCAAACCCTGGAAACCTAGAAGTCCTGCAAGCGTCACCACAAAGGATGGAATGCCGATATAAGCGACCAATAAGCCCTGTGCAGTACCCATGATAATGCCAACAGCCATTACGATCAGGCAGGCAATTGGACTAGGAACGCCAGCCAGTACCAAAACGCCTAGTAAGGCTGCACATACGCCTGCGGTCGCAGCGGCGGACAAGTCTATGTCGCCGAGAAGCAAAACAACCGTGATGCCGACTGCAAGCGTCGCAATGACTGCCGATTGCATGAACAAATTATAGATGTTTCGTGGGCTTAGGAAGATGAAACGGATGCTCTCAGCATCCGCGTCCCCCCAGTATTCCCATAAAGGAACAGCCAAACCGAAATAAGCCCAAATCGCAGCAAGCGCCAAAAGCACTGGTACAAATGCACCAAACCGTGTTTCGCGCATGATGCGCAGCCTATCTATAAATGAAAGTTTGTGTTCAGGCTGCATTTCCGGCCTCATCATCCAAACCCCGTGTCATCGCTGCAACGATTTCATCAGGGGTAATATCCTCTTTTCTCCAGGTTGCGACATTGCTGCCGTGGCGCAGAACGCAAATTCGGTCTGCGACCTCGAAGATATCGCGCATGTTATGTGAGATGTAGATCACCGCATGGTTGGTATCGCGCAGCCGTTTGACCATATCGAGAACCTGCCGCGTTTGCGCCACGCCCAAGGCCGCCGTCGGCTCATCCAGCATCACGACCGATCCATCGGCGCCGACGGCGCGCGCAATCGCAATCGCCTGACGTTGACCACCAGACAGACCGCCGACCTTAGCGCGCACAGATTGCAGAGTGCGCACTTGCAAACGGTCAATCGCGTCCTGCGCTTTTACTTCCATTTCAAGATCATCCAGCGGGCGCAGCATACGAGGCAAAAATGGCCACCCGGGTTTTACCGGCTCAACGCCCAAAGACAGGTTCGCCGCAACATCCAGATTTTCGCAAAGTGCAAGATCTTGATAGACAATCTGAATACCTAGGTCGCTTGCATCATGAGGGTTATTCACACTCACCGGAGCCTCTTCCATGAAAAACTGGCCTTCGTCAGCAGTATGCGCGCCCGCCAGCACCTTCATGAGGGTGGATTTGCCCGCACCATTATCGCCAACGAGCGCCATAACCTCGCCACGGGCGACTTCGAAATCGACGCCGCGCAGGGCGTGAACGCCGCCAAATCTTTTGTGAATGCCGGTCACACGCAGATGAGGAGGCGGGGCCACTGGCCCCACCATGTTTTTATGTTCAGACATTGTTATTCCGATTACTTACAAAAAGTTGTTTCGGCTGCTTCACCTTCACAAATCATCTCTTTAGTGATGGATTTGTCGTTAGCGATCACATAAGCCACACCGTCAACACCAACGGCAGAGTATGACCCAACAGGAACATAGGCCACCGTTGCCCCAACACCATTTTTTACAGTTTGCGGGGCTAGATCTGAAAAGTCTTCGCCATTCACTAGGCGCACAGTCACTCTTGCTGCTGCAGCAGCCATATCTTCAAGCGGGCGCCAACCACATTGTGTTTGTCTGCCCAGCAACATCAACTGCTGTGCCTGAACCGTACAATCGAGACCGGAAACCGGAACCGTACCTGCCATGCCTTGTTCTTCCATCGCGGCAATGGCCGCTCCGGCATTACCATCGTTAGATGACACGACGCCTTGCACATCGTTATTCAATTGAGTCAAAGCCTGATCCATGGAACGACGTGCAATCGCCGGATCCCAACCTTGCGTCCAGTTTTCATAGCCCATTACGCGTGCACCACTTTCATAGAGCGGTGTCAATGCACGCAACTGACCGTTGTGGATCACAGCCGCGTTTGGATCCGTCGGAGAACCTTTTAACATCACCAATGTGTCTCCATCAGCCGTGTTGTTAATGATGTGCATGGCCTGATCATACCCCATGCCTTCCAGATCAGCCTGAACCCAAAATGTAGTATTCATCGAATTAATCATCCGGTCATAGGCAATCGTTGGCACGCCTTCTTCGGCGGCTTTGTCAGCGATGATGGCCGAGCTTTCGCCATCAATCGGGATCACAACCAGTACTTTTGCACCTTGTGTTAAGGCTTGTTCTGCCTGACGTTGCTGAACGGATGTGTCGTTGTTAGCGTTGAAAACTTCGACCTTCACGTCAGGGGCAATCGCAGCCATCGTGCGGACAAAGGCTGCGGCATCTTGTTGTTCCCAGCGTGGGTTCACGTTCTCGGGCAACAGAAGCGCCACCATGTCCTCGGCAGCCACTGACTGGGCTGCAACACCTGCACTAACCATCATGGTCGTCGCAAGTACACCTTTCTTTATTGTAGAAAACATCTTATTCTCCTCATTGATGTTTAAGCGCCTGCAAGGGCACTTTTTCGTCTGGTGGTTTTCCCGAAATTTCGGGCTGGATCAGGTAGTACGGCGTTGATTGAATCCGGTGCCGTGCTACCACCACTCACTTGCGCACCACTGCAAACGGGTGGAAACTGTCGAGGCCATGACCACTATGTTAGTCCGTTCGTGACTCCCCATTGCTGATGACGCCACCTGCGGTCTCCCCGAGGACGCTTTTCAACCTCTGGCTGGTGTCACTCAGGTGATCATTCATCATCTTTTCTGCCTGCTTATGATCCCGCGCTTTGATCGCATCCAAGACTTTGCGGTGGAACGGAATCGAACTTGCGTTTTCGCGGGGGTCGCGGTTGGTCAGGCGAATCGAACTTAGCAACGCCGAAAAAATCACCCCTTCCATCGACAGCAGGATCTCGTTGTTGGCGGCCCGCAAAATAGCGCGGTGAAACAGGGCGTCGGCCACCACAAAATCTTCAATAGAGTGAGATTCCTCTTCCATGCGAATTTGTGCAGCTTCGATGTCTGCATGCTGCGCATCTGTGCCGTGCTGCGCGGCCCAGCCAGCGGCCTTGGGTTCCATCATCTGGCGCATATCCAGCAATTGGCGCAAAAATATAGGCTTTGTATCGACGGACAGGTGCCAAGCTAAAACATCATCATCCAAGAGCGCCCAGCTGGCGCGACGCCGTACCCGCGTGCCGCTTCCGCGCTTCACTTCCAAAAGCCCTTTGCTAACCAGCAGCTTAACGCCCTCGCGGATCACGGATTTGCTAACACCGAAGCGCTGAGAGAGTTTACCTTCATCCTCAACCAGCGCATCTTCTTTGTAATGGCCGGCGACAATGCGCCGTCCCAGCTCCCTTGATATTTGCATAGCAAGCCCCGGTGCAACACCGCTCGCATCTTTCAGATCGTAGTACAGCATTTCATTCATGCGGACATACTAAACATCAGATGTTTCACTTGTCTAGATGTAATGCTCCCAAATCGATGAACCAAAACGAAGTCACGAAATATCTCTTAAGACACTGAATAAATTTAAATTATCGAGATTGGCACTCAGATTGAGCGAAAATTAAAAGAACGCCGAAATCGAACTGCATTACAAAAATGATGCGGTGTGCCCCGGTCAATTGTGATTCTTTGAAGCCGAACAGCGAATTTCTATGATCAAGAATACAGCGCAATTTGTTCTAGTTGCACCACACCAAAGGGCAGAAAGGCGCGGCTTGCGGACACTGGTGCAAACGCAGCGAACGGCGGCACTGTCCGCAAAACAGCCATCCATGCACAGTTCAACCAATGGCTGCAATCCATTCGT
>CALFSV010000328.1 GCA_937916485.1 uncultured Paracoccaceae bacterium
CGGCGGACAACTACGCTGACACAGGGAGAGGTCAACACAACACAGAAGACATCTGAGTGCCTGTCTTTGATCTTGCGCAGCGCTTCCAGCCCGCCCCCTTCGATCCCAAGATCAAGAAGGATGACGTCTGGATGATGCTTTTCAACGAAGGCGACGGCATCGTTTGCCGTTTCCCCTTCAAAAACGATATCGTAACGACCAGTGCGTCTAAGAACTGCCGACAGGCCTTCCCGGAGGAGGACGTGGTCGTCGATAATCCCAACTCTAATTTCTTTTGCTATATTCGCCATCCTGAACACTGACATCCAAATCTAGGCATATCAAAGTCAAATATGCGTCTTCTTTTCGGTTATCGATAGGCTCTGAGTCAACAAGATTGGATCCATAGGTTGTTCCACCGGATCTGGGGATAAGTCGGATCAAACGAGTTATGCCAGTAGCAGACAAAGTCTATTTGATTGCGAAGTTCCCTGAATCCCCAAAGGAAAGAGCGGCTCTATATGTTGTGTGAGCAGCGTTGATTGAGTCGCTATATAGCGATTGGTTTGAGAGGGCCCGGCCGCTATTGCTTTTGTGAAGAGGTACCACAAGAGGCCGGATTCAATAGAGAAATAGGATCACTCGTTAAGGTTCGCCCGCCAGAGTTGATTGTTTGATGCGTCCTATTGACGTGGGGTCGCTTTGGGCGCCTTTCCACAGTTTTTGGATTGGACGACCGCGCCAGCCCAAGTGGCAACAACGCGGATTCAATGGACTGAGACTCGCGTTTTGCGAAAAACTAAGTCTCTGGGATGGAAACACTAGATCGTGTTCACAGACGCGTTACTAGCCAGTTTTGGTGCATTTTTAGCCCAGTTTTCAGGGGCGGGGAGGACTGATTGCGACTCAGTCAAATCCTGACGCACCTCACAATGGGCGCTGATATCCTGACCAACCCCGGGCAAAAAGGAACATTAGGATCGGTAGAGCAGGGCGATAAGAGCGGACCCGAGGGTCCGCCCTTTTTTTGGGTGGTGTCAGGCCTCAGACCAGGGTCGGTCGCCATTGTCGTCCTTGACCCGTGTGGGCAATCCGATCCGATCCAGCAGGGCAAACAGCGGCTTTGGGTCCAGCTCTTCGACGTTGACCATCGTGCCGCTGTCGTAGGTGCCCTGGGCGATCAGCATGGCCACGCCAACGGGTGGCACGCCTGCGGTGTAGGAAATGCCCTGGCTGCCGACCTCAAGATAGGCCTCCTTGTGATCGGCCACATTGTAGACAAACACCTCGACCTCCTTGCCGTCCTTGGTGCCTTTCACAAGGTCGCCGATGCAAGTCTTGCCAGTGTAGTTGGGGGCAAGGCTGGAGGGGTCGGGCAGGACCGCCTTGACCACCTTGAGGGGCACAACCTCAAGCCCTTCGGCCGTGACCACGGGATGTTCGGACAAAAGGCCAAGGTTCTGGAGCACAGTAAAGACGTTGATGTAGTGGTCGCCAAAGCCCATCCAGAACCGGATATCGGCCTGGGGGTAGTTGGCGGCCAGCGAATGCACCTCGTCGTGGCCCGACATATAGGCCTTTTGCTTGCCCACGACGGGCAGGTCCCATTCGCGGCCAACCTCGAACATCTTGTTCTCTTTCCACGCGCCGCCCTGCCAGCTGTAGACCGTGCCGGTAAACTCGCGAAAGTTGATCTCAGGGTCGAAGTTGGTCGAGAAATACTTGCCATGAGAGCCTGCGTTGATGTCCACGATGTCGATCGAGGTGACCTCATCCATGAACTCGTCTACCGCAAAGCGGGCAAAGGCGTTGACCATGCCCGGGTCAAAGCCCGCCCCCAGAACGGCAGTCACGCCCGCAGCGGCGCAGGCCTCGCGGCGCTTCCATTCGTAGTTGGCGTACCATGGTGGGGTTTCGCAGATCTTGTCAGGCTCTTCATGGATGGCGGTGTCGATATAGGCGGTACCGGTCTGGATGCAGGCCTCAAGCACCGACATGTTGATGAACGGGGAGCCGACATTAAGGACGATCTGGCAGCCGGTCTTCTGGATCAGGGCGGCCACGGCGGCGGTATCCATCCCGTCGACCGCATGGGCCGCCAGAACGCCGTCCTGTTTCATCGCGTTTTTCTCGTGCACGCTCTCGATGATGGCTTCGCATTTGGAAACCGTCCGGCTGGCGATATGGATATCCCCCAGCACATCGTTGTTCTGGGCGCATTTATGCGCCACCACCTGAGCGACGCCACCAGCGCCGATGATTAGAACGTTGCGTTTCATGTATCCAACAGACCTCTTAATTCAGTTGCAGTCAGGAAAGTGCGGATGCGAAATCCTCGTAGTCGAAATCGCGCACCATGTGGGTCGTGCCATCCAGTTCCTTGATCGCGATGCCAGGCATCTTGACCCCGTTAAACCAGTTCTTCTTAACCATTGTGTAACCTGCCGCGTCCTGAAACGAAATGCGGTCACCGGGTTTCAGGGGGGCGTCGAAGCGAAACTCGCCAAAGATGTCGCCTGCCAGGCAGGATTTCCCGCAGATCATCCAAGGGTGGTCGCCGGTGTTGGGGCTGACTTTGGCCGGTTCGCGGTAGATCAGAAGGTCAAGCATATGGGCCTCGATCGAGCTGTCGACGATGGCCAGATCCTTGCCGTTGTGCAGAGTGTCGAGAACCGTCACCTCAAGCGTTGCCGCCCCGGTGATCGCGGCCTCGCCGGGTTCGAGGTAGACCTGCACCTCATGCGCTTGCGCAAACCGCTTGAGCCGCGCGGCCAGCCGCTCCAACGGATAGCCTTCGCCGGTAAAGTGGATGCCACCGCCAAGGCTGATCCAGTCCATCCCGTCGATGATCGCGCCAAAGCGGTCCTCGATCAGGGTCAGCATCTCATCGAACCGGTCAAAATCGTCGTTCTCGCAGTTGTTGTGAAACATAAGCCCGCTGATCTTGTCCGCGACGCCCGCGATCAGGTCGGGGTCGTGTTCGCCCAGCCGCGAAAACGGTCGGGCCGGGTCGGCCAGGTCGAATTCCGAGGTCGAGACACCGGGGTTCACCCGCAGCCCCCGGATATGGCCCTGCGACTGGCTGTCGAACCGGGTCAGCTGGCTGATCGAGTTGAAGATGATCTTGTCTGAGTTTGCCAAGACGTCGGCAATCTCGTTATCGGCATAGGCCACAGAGTAAGCGTGGGTTTCGCCGGGGAACTTCTGCTTGCCCAGCTTGACCTCGTAGAGCGAGGAAGAGGTCGTGCCGTCCATGTACTGTGACATGAAATCAAAGACCGACCAGGTCGCAAAGCATTTCAGCGCCAGAAGGGATTTGGCCCCCGACGCCTCGCGTAGCCAGGCGATCTTTTCCATGTTGGTCAGAAGACGCGACTTGTCGATCAGGTAATATGGCGTTTGCAAAGCGGGCATCCTCGGTTTGGCTCGGGTTTGGCGGCTGACGGGGTCGGAGCAGGTCAATTAGGACCCAGTACCAGTCTTGGCAAGGCAAACCGATCTCCCAATAAACCGCCACGACGGCGACGCAACTTCGCCATGAAGTCCCGGTAGTTCAACAATCCAGTGTGAAATTGCCTGTTGTCGGGGTTTTTCCGTCTAGTGACAGGCTAGATCAGGGCCCAGTGACAGGTGGGTACGGGTGGGACAGAATGAACAAAGTTTGGATTGGAATTGTGGTTCTTGGGGTGCTGGCTGGTTGCGCAGGCACTCAGACCGAGGGAACCGGCGGGCAGGGTGGTATGACCCCTCCCGGGGACGAGGGCGTTCCTGCCTCATCCTCTACCGGTTATGCGGCCATTGGCGATACTGTGACGGACCCGAATGTGGTGCTGTCGGCCATTACGCCGACCATCTTTGTCGGATCAGACCGCAACCACGAATTGCGCCAACAGGTCGGGACACTGGCCATAACAGACGACCCCGCTGTCTGGATTGTCACCTTGGATGGGGTCGACGTGACGCTCAACCTTCAGTCCGACGGCAACTATACCGGCAACACAGGCACGCAAGAGGTTGTCCTCGCGCCTGGCCGGGCCTCGACCGGCGAAGAAGTCGCTCTGGCCTATCTGACGTTCTTTGATGCGAGCCCGGACGAAAGCGCCTTTTCCCAGATCGGCTTTGTCGTTGCGGGTTTCAACACCGATCCAGATGAGGTTGCGGCCCTCCGGGGAACGGCCACCTACCGTGGTTCGACCAGCCTCGTGATGACCCGGGGCGACAGCAACAACAGCTATGGGTTTGGTCCCGCCACCTTTGTGGCCGACTTTGCCGAAGGCACCATCTCGGGCGAGATGACAGTGAACGAGAATGGCAGTTCAGCCGGTTTTGAGATTGAGCCGACCAGCATCACGGTGGCCTCGACACCAATCACGGGCAATTCGTTCACCACTGAAATGACCATCGCCACGGCCGGTCTGGGGATCGACACGGTCGATACGGCGGTACTGGATGGCCAGTTCTTTGGGGCAAACGGGGCGGCTGTCGGTGGAAGTTACTCCGCCACCGGCACCGACGATGGAGGGGCAACGACAGTCATCCTACAGGGCGGATTTGTCGCCGACGACGCCGCACCCTGACGAAACGGGATTGACGAACGGCAGGAACAACGGTCCCGCACGAAAGTCAGCCAAAGCAGATTTGCCTGCCAAGTTAGCCCCCACCAGGTCATCACCCGGTGGGGGCCTCTCGTTTAACCGATGATCTGGTTCAGGGTCTGCGAAGGCCGCATCACGGCCGAGGTTTTGGCCAGGTCGGTGTGGTAATAGCCCCCCAGGTCCGCAGGCTTGCCCTGGGCGGCGGCAAATTCGGCCACGATGGTCGCCTCATTCTCGGACAGGGCCTTGGCGATGGGCGCGAAATGGGCGGCCAGCTCGGTGTCCGAGGTCTGCGAAGCCAAAGCCTCGGCCCAATACAGCGCAAAGTAGAAGTGGCTGTCGCGGTTGTCCGGCTCTCCCACACGGCGGCTGGGCGAGCGGTTGTTGTCCAGAATGCCCTGGGTTGCGAGATCCACGGCAACACCCAGAACACGGGCCTTTTTGTTGCCCTTGCTCTCGGCCAGGAACTTGAAGCTTTCGCCAAGGGCGCAGAACTCGCCCAGCGAATCCCAGCGCAGGTGGTTCTGTTCCATTAGCTGCTGAACATGTTTGGGGGCAGAGCCGCCGGCACCGGTCTCAAACATGCCGCCACCCTTCATCAGCTTGACGATGGACAGCATCTTGGCTGATGTGCCGAGCTCCAGAATGGGGAACAGGTCGGTCAGGTAGTCGCGCAGCACGTTGCCGGTGACAGCGATGGAGTTTTCGCCCTTGCGGATCGTTTCGAACGAGGCGCGTGTCGCCTCGCGCGGGGCCATGATGCGGAATTTGTCCGACACGCCGCGTGCGACAAGGATGGGGGCCACCACCTTGATCAGTTCGGCGTCGTGGGCGCGGGTTTCGTCCAGCCAGAAGATCGCCTCGCAGCCTTCGGCCCGTTGCCGGTCGATGGCCAGCTGAACCCAGTCCTCGATCGGCGCACGCTTGGTATTGGCTGACCGCCAGATGTCGCCGGCCTCGACCTCATGTTCGTGCAGGAAGTCGCCATTGGCCATGACGATGCGGACAATGCCATTGGCCGGGATTTCAAAGGTGGTGGGGTGCGACCCGTATTCCTCGGCCTTCTGGGCCATCAGGCCCACGTTCTGGACGGTGCCGCAGGTCGCCGGGTCAATCGCACCGGTTTCCTTGCAGTACTTGATCGCCTCGTCATAGACCGGCGCGTAAGAGCTGTCGGGGATCACGCAGTTGCAGTCGGCCTCTGCGCCGTCGGGACCCCAACCCTTGCCACCGGCCCGGATCAGGGCGGGCATGGAGGCGTCGATGATCACGTCAGAAGGGACATGCAGGTTGGTGATCCCCTTGTCCGAGTTCACCATATACATCGGCGGACGGGTCGACATGACGGCATCGATTGCGGCCATGATCTCGGCTTTTTCGGGCATCTCGGCCACGCGGGCCAAGACAGCGCCAAGGCCGGAATTGGCATCGACCCCGGCGGCCTCCAGCGCGTCACCAAAGGTGTCGAACACCGGCTTGAGGTAGGCGCGCACCGCGTGACCAAAGATGATCGGGTCCGACACCTTCATCATCGTGGCCTTGAGGTGCAGCGAGAACAGGGTGCCGTCCGCTTTGGTGATCTCAATGGCCTCTGCCAGAAAGGCGTCCAGCGCCTTGGCGGACATGAAGGTCGCATCAACAACCGTGCCTGCCGGAAACTGGACCGTTTCCTTAAGTACCGTGACCGAACCATCGGGGGCCACATGTTCGATCCGGGCCGCACCGGCCTGAGCGGACGTCACCGTGGCCGACCGTTCGTTTGAGAAGAAGTCATCGGCCTTCATGCTCGTCACGCGGGTCTTGCTGTCCGGGCTCCATTTGCCCATCGAATGTGGGTTGGCCATCGCCCATTTCTTGACCGCGACAGCGGCGCGGCGGTCCGAATTGCCTTCGCGCAACACGGGGTTGACCGCCGAGCCCTTGAGGGTGTCATACCGGGCGCGGACGCTTTTTTCGGCGTCCGTTTGCGGGTCTTCGGGATAGTCGGGCAGGGCATAGCCTTGCGACTGAAGTTCTTTCACCGCGGCGACAAGTTGCGGGACCGAGGCCGAGATATTGGGAAGCTTGATGACATTGGCCTCGGGCATTGTGACCAGCTGGCCCAGTTCCGCCAGATCGTCGGACTGGCGCTGTGCCTCGGTCAGGTATTCGGGAAAGGCCGCTATGATCCGACCGGCCAGCGAAATGTCCTTGGTCCCGACCGTCACGCCCGCGGCTGCCGCGAAAGAGCGCACGATCGGCAAAAGCGATGCGGAAGCAATCTCGGGTGCTTCGTCGACCTTGGTGTAAATGATGTCCGGTGTGTTCTGGTCTGCCATGGTTCATGCCTTTCTTGCGTCTGATCTTGCGTCTGATCTTGCGTCCACTTGGGCCAAAGGGCCCCGCGCGTCGACGTCCGCCCAGCCAGGCAAGACGCCAGGATATAGCCCGGTCACGGTTGTGATGCATGACCGGGAGTTGGCATCGGTATGCAACAGGTTCGGTGGGAAATGCGAGCCAAATCCTGCGTTCGGCATGCATTTGTATGCAGTTCCGGTGCAAGGCCCGCAGATTTGCCGGACTCAACCGACGACGATGCGCCGGGCCAACGCATTTTTGCCGCCTTTTCGGGGCATGAAGATGCCTTGCGGGCGCTCATTTCGCGCCGCTCACGGCCTTTCAAATGGATGATTTCTGACCAAGGTACCGGCGCGATCCCTGACCCTTCCACACCGCAATAGCCTTTTTGATGGGGCTTTGCATGGCCAGCGGCGATTCCGGACAGCCAACCGAACAGGGTGATCACGACATAGGCAACACAGGCAAGGTGGCACGGGCCACGATCATTGTCCGCAATGTAAGAACAGTATTCCCTTTTGACAAAATCAGTCGGCATTACACGAACGTAATATGGCCTAAATTTGACTTCGAAGGCGAGATCGTCGAAGTCCTTTCTCCATTCCTACT
>CALFSV010000329.1 GCA_937916485.1 uncultured Paracoccaceae bacterium
GGTTAGGTGTTTGATCGATTGGTGAGAGAATACATATGGATGAGTACAGAGACTTGCTTGCCAAATCAGGCATCCAAACTGACTACAAAGCCGTTCTTGTGAGGGGCGTTCCCCAAAACCCAATGTTTGATGTTCAAAGTTTTGAAGCCATCATTGATGACTTTCAGACGAAGGACGGCGACGTTTTCATAGCTACCTATGTCAAGGCTGGCACAACTTGGGTTCAGCAGATCGTCCATTGCCTGCTGCGCAAGGGCGAGAGTGGCGGCAGGTATGGCGAAAGCGTTCCCTGGCTGGAAGCATGTGCCGCTTCACCAGATGTCATTGGTCCTCGAGAGGCGCCAAATTGGACAATCGACAAGATCAACGCGGCACCATCCCCGCGTTATTTTAAGACACATGCAAAGGTGCAGGATCTGCCGCGCGGTAAAGCCGGAGTAAAAGTCGTTTACGTCGCGCGAAACCCGAAAGACACCGTCGTATCCCTGTACCACCACGCACGCAATAAACCGGAATTCGAATTTACAGGTGATTTCCAAACATTCGTCCAGATATTCTTGTCAAATCTGGCAGAGAACGGCAGCTGGTTCGACCACGTCCTTGAGTGGGAAGCCGAATGTCGCCGGCACCCTAAGACCCATCTTTTCCTGAAGTACGAAGACATCTGTGATGACACGGCGGGCAACATTGTCAAACTTGCGGAATTTTTGGAAATTCCTGTGGATGACAAGATACTGCGCGACACACTGATTGCCTCCAGTTTGCAAGATATGAAGATCAACGCCTCTATCGGCCTGAACCATCTACGAAGTGGCGGCTATGGCGGCTGGAAAAGCATGTTCACCGACCAGATGAATGAGCTGTTTGATGAGCAGTATCAAAAGAAAATGTCCGGAAGTGACCTGACCTTCAAGTTCGGTGTTGATTGAACTATTCCCCATCTCCCGGACAGATTTCGGGTTAGTCTAAGGGGCAGCCTGCACCTTCGGATCGGACACAACGCGTCTCAAGTTGATCGCTGCGATCGGTTGCCAGTCGCCGGGTGCGCTTGTCGTTCACAACATGGCGCGCGTTCTGCAAGTGCCATGCAATCTGCCGCACGCCTTGAAACAGTGTTTCTAGGGACTGCTTCGGAAATACCAGCAGACGTCAGATTGTCGCTTCGGTCACTGTCCGATTTTTGGGGATTAGATGCAAAATCATAGCTCGGGCAGCGGTCCAATTTGCGGGGGCAGCGCAATGAGTTGATCTGGTGAGATGGAGACGCGTACTCGCCCAGCCAAAAAAAAAGAGAAAGCACCATCCAAGACCAAAAGAGCAAATCAGCGATCGCACCTTTTAATGCCAATGGGTTTTAACTCTATTCGTTTGATAGATTAAGCTACCCCTCTGATCTTTAAGAACAGGTCGTTAGTGGTGAGGTACTTAGTTAAGGTCGCCTGGAAGAGGATTCCAGATGATCAGACCAACCCCAATCGTGCTTCGTTCGCTTGCCGGTTGTGGCGTTTTGGAAAACAACCGAAATTCGCTTGCACAGGCCCAAGAGGCTCGGGGCACCAACGATGGCTGCGCGTATCTCGACGGTCTGGCAGATACGTCAGACATTTGGGCGGCTAATGTTCAGGTCGGATGCACCTGTCAATCGACTGTCGTTGTCGGTTCGGTCTTTGCCGAGCACATTAGAAACGGTCGCGCCACGTTCAAGGCAGAGTTCGATGGCGAGACCTTTGCCGGACGTATGGCTCCCTTCCGGGAGCATCAATGCGGTATCGATGCAGCGGCCTGCTCAGATGCGGTGACCCTGAACGACAGCGTTCTGGGCCAGACCGTGACCAACGATATCAGCGGACTGTTCACCGATAGGCCGCAAGGCGTGGGTACCGTCATAGGCGACAACGTTGCTGTCAATGCAGTGGCTTCTGGTGCGACCCAGGACAGCCTTGTTGTTTTTGGCGTTTCTGAAGCTGGCCGTTTCTGCCGGCATGGAAACAACCTCACCGGCCGCCTGCAATGATTTTTGAAAAGGCTCTTTGCAGTACGTCGCGTGGGGGTTTGCTTCGGTTTCTTGTGTTGTGCTGTCTAGCTGGTGGCGCGTGGAACTTTGTCATGAAGCCCAATCATTTATGGTCCCTTTACTGATGGAATTTTTGCATTTTGTTGGCCACTGATCGTCAGTGTCGAAGGGCAATATTGCTGGGGGCGGCGGTGGCAATTGCCGCTCCTGCGCTTGCCCAGAGCCCGTTCGCGGCGGTTGAAACGCTGCACGGTGTTGGCGCGTCCGTGCCGCATCGTCTTTACAGCACTTGGGCCGATCGGTTTGGACCAGACTTAGGTTTGGATTTGAACTATGTGCCGCTGGGGTCAGGTGCGGGGCGTCGCGCCGCTGTTGAAAGACAGGCCGATTTCGGTGGGTCTGATACCAATATGGATGCCGCAGATCTTGCCAAAGCCGATTTGGCGCAAGTGCCAACCGCATCGGCCGCGCTTGGGTTCGTTGTAAACCTGCCGGGCATCGCAACCACCCGTTTGCGGCTTCGTCGTGCGGACATGTTGGGCATTTTCACGGGAGATATCCGCACATGGTCGGACCCGCGTCTGCGCGCGTCTAATCCCGATCTGGACCTTCCGCATCTGGCCATCACCCCGATTTTGCGGCGTGAGGTGTCAGGATCCACCAGCCTTGCAGTTGCATGGTTATCTGGCGCAGGTGCCGGGCAGGAACCTGGCGCAGGCATGCTTGACCGCACTCCTGGCTTAGCCGTTTTTGGCGCACATGGTGTTGCGCTTACTGTGCGGCGCTTGCGCGGCAGCATTGGCTTCCTCGAAGCCTCGAGCGCACGCCAATTCGGTCTGGATGTGCTGGATATTGAGCGAGCCGACGGCACTTTCGAGACCCTGGCCCAATCGCCGGAGGCCTTGGAGAGGGGAGAGGGAAGCTCTCTTTGGCCGCTAGTGACCCGCACCAATATTTTGATCCCGCGCGATGCGTCTCAGCGCCGTCGGTCTTCGATGGTCGCCCGGTTCTTTCGTACATGCCTGCTGGAAGGGGACACCTTGGCCGCCTCTGTCGGGTATCTGCCTTTGCCAGATCCAATCCGCAGCGATGCGGTCCGCAAACTAGACATGCTGTTTGATGGCCCATGATGTCACATTCGATTAAGGATATTAACGCATGACTGCGGCAAACTTGTTCTGGCCCAGTGACTATTCGGGCATGATCGTCAACCACTTGCGATCCAATCCGAGTTTGGCGCAGGGGCGCAGGGTCTGCGATATCGGCACAGGGTCGGGCATTCTTGCTGCGACAGCCCTGCATCTGGGGGCCGTCGACGTGGTGGCGACCGATCTCGACGTGGATGCCTTGACCCTCGCAAGGCAGAGTTTTGCGCGTGTGGCGCCCGATGCGCGGTTCGATCTGCGACAGGGTAGCCTGTGGGAGCCTGTGGCTCCCACAGCGAGCTTTGATCTTGTGTTGGCCAATCTCCCTAACTTCCCGGCTGAGGTGATATCAACCGATGGACGGCGAGCCACATGGTCGGTGGGCGGAGCGGATGGTCGTCAGGCCATTGATCCGTTTCTGGCTGGTTTGCCGCAGCGGCTTGATTTTGGCGGAACAGCCATCTTTACCCAAAACCGCTGCGTGGGGCTTGGTTTGACCTTGGACAAACTGCAAGAAGGCGGTCTTGTGGCCGAGGTTCTGGATAGCGCCTTGGTGCCCATCGGTCCTGAAAAAATCGGCTCAATATCGCCGGCCTGCACGGAGCCTTCGGGCATCGTTGAAGTTGCAGGGTTTGTCTTTCTTTGCGTCGATCTGATCGCTGCTGAGCGTATCGCCCATCCCGGGCAGGATGCAGACATTGCCATGTCAGATTCCGGTCCTCAAACAGGAGCTTACGTATGACATCAGGTTTTCTCTCGATGGTTGGTTGGCGGGTCCTTGGAGTTGTCTGGCTTTGCACGGTCGGTATGGTCGGCATGGTCAGCGCGCAAGACAATGCAGCGGATGCTGTCGCGGCCCTGCGTGAGCGCGTAACGCCCAACTGCAATGCGCCCGACCTCGTCGGTCCGGTCGAACGGCAAGTGATCTGTGATGGTTTGCTGCGCGTTGGCCTGCGTCAGGATTATCCCAGGTTCGGGGAAGACGGCGCGAATGGCCCCGTCGGGTATGAAGCCGATATCGCGCGCGACATCGCCGCGAGGCTGGGTGTTGAAGTCGCCTTTGTCCCTGTCACGCCGATTAACCGCATTGCAAAGCTTGGCAGCGCGGAAATTGATCTTGTTATCGCGACGATGGGACATAACACACAGCGAGATCCGACCGTCCATTTCCTGAGGCCGCATTACTTTCAAAGTGAAACGATCGTCGTAGGCCGCGCGACAACCGGCCCGCTCGAATGGGAAGATCTGGAAACTCGGCTCGTTTGTACGACTGTCGGAAATTATTCCAACGTCATCCTGGCCCCTCGTGTGGGGAGGCTGATGCTGTTCCCGCGTCCGCAACAGTTGATCGACGCAATGGAAAACGAGATGTGTCCGTTGATTGCGCAGGACGACACGCTGCTGATACCTCTGATCAATCCGGTCGATGGGGTTACGCGCTTTGAACGCAAACTCGGCTTCGCTCCGGTGCCATGGGGCATGGCAATGCCGTTGGGTGTGTCCGAAGAGATGTCGTCTGCGATGCGGGAAATCCTTATCGAGATGCATCGTGACGGGATTTTTCTGCGGTACGCGCTGGACCATGGCCTCCCAACGGCGTTCTTGATTGAAGAAAGTGCGCGTTGGGGATCTGAGGCCTGCGCAGGGAGCCCCCAGGATTGTCTGACGCCCCCGCTAGACGTGCAGCTTGAACCCAGTGCCGTGGCAGGGATCGCCGATCTGATCGAGAACACTTTGGCCCAGTCACTAGGCCTCGAACTGCGCTTGGGCTTCATGGAAAGTGAAGTGGCCTGGCGGCTTTTTCTGGGCGGTTTGGGCACCTCGATACTGGCGGTGATCCTGTCGGTGGTTGCAACCGTCCTGCTGTCTTTTGGGGTCGCGGCCTTGCTTGTCAGCCAGCTCGCGCCAATCCGGATCTTGGGGCAGACCTTGGTGACGATCTTTCTGAACGTGCCCGTCGTTCTTGTGCTTGTCATCACGAGCACGCTGATGATCTGGGCTTTTTCGTATTCCTTCACCACTGCCATGGCCAGCGCGATCCTGGCCATTTGCGGCATCAACGGCTGCTATGCCGGATCTGCCATCGCAGAGGCTCATGTCGTCACTACGGGCACGGCTACCTCGTCCCGTTTCATGCAATCGGTGGGTGTCGCCTCTATTCCGCTCAACGGATATATCTTCAATTCCGTTCGCGGGATTTCTGCGGCCACCGTCGTCGGTGTCCCTGATCTGGTAAACGCTCTGAATGACATCACTGCCTTTTCGGGCGCCCAGACATTCTATTACTGGCTGCTTGTCATCTTCTATATCGCGGCGGTGTTAATGACCGGACTGGCGCTGCGTCGGGCTATGCCGCTTTTCGTCCCCGGTTGGAGGGCCTGATCCATGACCTTGTTTGACGTTCTCACTCTGGATTTCCTGCTGGCCTTTCTCCAAGGGCTGACGCTCAATCTAAGTACCGCGCTCATTGTGCTGGTGACGGTGCTGCCGATTGCCTTTGTTTTGGCAATGGGAATGAATTCGCGTCACGCCTTGGTGTCGCGCCCGATTGAGGCTTTCATCAAGTTGTTGCAAGCCTTGCCAGTATTCGTGGTGCTGTTCTTCATGTCAGGTGTCCTGACGGATAGGAGCCCACTCTTAGTGCCCTTCAGGGGCAACCTGCCATTGATGCTCTTGGTGTTTGGCCAAACGCCTTATGTGATGGCCTATGGGGCCGATCAATTCTCGGCGATGTTTGGCCGGTTGCAACGTCGTGACCGCCGACAGGCGTTGTTGATCATTCCCAGCATAGGCCGGGCCTTTCAGATGGTCGTCTCAACTTCCGGTTTTGGAGCAGCCCTGGGTGTCCCAGAGGCGATGTCAGTGGTGATCTTCACGGCCGAACAGCTGCCGGATGAAGCTACGCAAATCATGTTTTACGCCATCGCAAGCTTGATGTTCTTGGTCATTTTACGCATTTGTCTGATCCCTTTCCGGGTCGTGCACTCGGTGTTTGACAAGCGGATCGTCGCTTCAGGCAAAGTCGCTGCGTAACGTCATGCGGGTTTTGCCAATACTTTACGGCGGGCTGGCGCTGGCTTTGGCAATCTATGTCGCCACAGTCTTGCCCCCGCGAAGTATCGTGATCGAAGCTGGTCCAATGGGTGGCACATATTACGCCCATGCCACCGCCTATGCGGAGGAGTTGGAGGAGCACGGCTTTCAAGTCACAATTCGCAGTAATCCCAATTCGACCACCATCATCGACCACGTCAATGATCCCGCCGAGGGTGTCGACATCGGTTTTGTTGCACAGCCGGCCGATTCCGCCTTAACGCCGCGGGTTCGGGTCTTGGCCAAGATCGAACTTCAGCCGCTCTTCCTATTCTACGCTACGGCACTTGGCGAAATCGTATCGCCGGTCAATTTGCGCAACCGGCACATCGTTTTGCCCCCGCCCGCCAGTGCCAGCGCGATCGCGGCGCTGGATCTTCTGGCGATATATGGTGTGACGCCAGAAACCGCCACAATCGAACACCTGGACATTGCCGAAGGCGTGCAGCGTTTGGTGGATGGTGAAGTCGACGCGGGGTTCTTCATGCTTGCGTCTGAAAATCCTCTGATCCGTAAACTTGCCTCCGATGCCGAACTGGCCGCCTTCAGTTATGGGGACGCGCGGTCTATCGCGATCAATCTGGACTACCTTAGCCCGGCGACTTTGCCGGCCGGCGGCTTCGATCTGTCACAAGCCTTGCCGCCGGGTCAGCTGGATCTTGTAGGGGCTGAGGTGCAGGTCATAACGCATGACAATCTTCATCCAGCCCTTGCTCTGGCGATGCTGGATGCGATGGAACGCAGACATAGAGCGGCCACCGCCGTGTCCGACGCTGGGCAATATCCGGATTTCACCGGTACGGGCCTGCCGGTCCTTGAGGCAGTGCGCGATTATCAATTGGCGGGTCGACCTTGGGCATACCGAATTTTTGGCAGTTTCTGGGGCAGCTTGTTCGACGAATTCTTTGTTTTGATTTTTGCCGTGTTCCTAATTGTCCAGGGGGAACGAACGGTCAAATACCTTTTTGAAGGTTTGGAATTGATTGGACTTTGGGCAGCGGGTGGGGTGGTTGATCGTCAGATCCGCGCCCATGCCCAAGGCCGCAGGCCAAGCGCGTTATCCCAGATATCGCTGGAATTGAGTGTGCGTTTGATCGACCGCGTCTCGGTTGGTGCGCGAGCCCGAGCGCGCTTGGACCGGTGGCGGCAGCTACAAACGCAAAACGTCGATCCGGACCAACCGGAAAAGTAACTGCCTCCGCTTTTGAGGTGCCCCTGTTCACCTCTAGGAAGTTCAAAATAGGGCGTACAGCATTCCCCTCTTAAAAAGGCGTGTCACGAGACTTTCCATCGTCAGTGCTATGGAGCCAAAACCAGTACAGTGACCTGGGCTGAGGTGGTGTAAAATATTGTTTTGTATTGGGTTGGCCGCTGTTTCGCGTTGCAAGTGATTTCAACTTTTAGTACGATTATTCAGAAATTCCGAGTTGGTTCCGTTCGTGCCGGCTATCAGAGTTGGTCGTCCTGCGCCAAGAAACCGTCTGCCGAAGAGTGCTGCCAATGACCTTGCAAACAAAGATATTCAACCTTGCTCTTGGGGCAGCTATAGCGTCGGCTTGCCCAAGTTTTGCCCAGGACAGCTACCCGCCTGTTGACGTGTTGCTGCAGTCCGAAACCACAGTCATTGGCCAAGAGATTGTCTACCCCGAGGGGCCAGCACAAATCACCGTCGCCATTGTCACGATGGAACAAGGGCAAGTCACCGGCTGGCACCAACATGAAGCTCCGCTCGCTGCGCATATGCTGGAGGGTGAGCTGACTGTGGATTACGGCGAGGCCGGCACGCGGGTTTACAAAGAGGGTGATACTCTGATCGAAGCCTTGGGCTCCCGGCATAACGGCGAAAACACGGGCGATGGCATAGCGAGAATTCTGGTCGTTTTTGCGGGAGCTGTTGGCACGCCTAACACGGTTTCTGAATAGACGTTGCCGTTAAACACTATTCCCAATTATCGCCGACGATTAGTTCGCCCGGTCTGAGATAGTGTTAATGAATTGAATTTGTGTGGTTAATTTTATTTTGCGATGTTTCTGTGCGGCGGAATGCTGGGCTTTTCGATCTATCCGCGGTAGATCCTGGCTCGATAGGGGCAGGATCTATACTGGAGTTCGCCAGATGACCAATCAGTAGTGGTCTGCCCCC
>CALFSV010000330.1 GCA_937916485.1 uncultured Paracoccaceae bacterium
CCTTGCCGCTGCTCCAGTAGAATGGCCTCAATTTTGAAGCGTTTTTTCACTTATCATCGCAGCATGGACCAGGCATAAAATAAAGTTATCATTAGTGTGTACACGGCAAGAACTACAACATTAATTGGGTTTCCAGAAAGTTTTGGCGTCTTGATTTGCGAGACGTTCAAAGCTGCTAGGCATAGTCCGCTTAAGGCAAGGATAATAGCGAATGTGGAATGTTCAAAATAATCTGCAAACATTACAATAAAAACGAGGCTGATGCTGTTATTGTCAATCGCAAGTCCTGTGTATTTTGCATCATCTGACAAACCGAATGTGCTGAAATAGCTCAAACGGATCACACCGGAAACTAAGGTGATAAACACAACAGGCAAAAACCATGGGCTGAAATCTCCAAAACTTAGGATTAAAATAGCGGGTGTAATGCCGTAACTTACGATATCTATTAATAGATCAAGCGTGCCACCGAAGGCACGGTCATCGCCTGTGCGTCCCTTCATACGGCGGGCAATCAATCCATCCGCCCAATCAAACCCAACAGCCCAAATCATGCCAATCATCGCAGCAGGATAGAACCCGATGATCAAAAAATATATTGCCAACAAGGAACACCCCAATCCCGCGAGTGAGCAAATGTTTGGTAGATCTTTGGTGTGTGACAGTATCGAAGGTTTTGGCGCGGCGCCGTTTTTGATTGTCATGTGACATCCTTTGGGTTAAGAGAACTGACCGCTCGTCAAAAATCGACAGGCAATCTATATTTCCATTCGTAGTGCATTTGAAACGTTTGGTTTCAAAACTTTAAGCTACTCCGTACGCCCGAGCGTGTGGAGACATATCAACGCAATTGTTTCTGAATAATTTTCTAACTGTACGCACGAGAAGACTCTGTTCTGGATCGCTATCATCGAAGCCAGGTGGGTAAAAGGATAAACCGAAAATGATTGTCTATACCGTTGGTACTTTCGACCTGCTTCACGTCGGCCATTTGGCCTTGTTGAACCACTGTAAATCTTTAGGCGATATTTTGGCAGTTGGCGTAGCCTCTGATGATGTCGTGAACCAGTACAAGCCAAACATACCGATTATTCCATTAGAGCAGAGGGTTGAGATGTTAGAAGCGCTTAGCTGTGTTGATATTGTACGCCCGTATCACACATTAGAATATGTGTCTGGATGCAAAGCAGTGGGGGCAGATATTTTTGTGATAGGTGAAGATTGGGGGTGTAATTCCCACAATCTGGATGTTTCCGGCTACCTGAAAGAGGTGGGGAAAGAAATAGTACAGGTGCGCTATAACCCACGTACGTCATCCACGAAAATCAAAGAGATGGTGCTGGAGCAACGCAATGTCTGCGCTGAACCATATTAAGGGTCGCTTGAAGTTGCCCCCTTATTAAAATGGTTCTTGCCAACAAACACACAGGAGTGTGAAATTAAACTTCTCTATTCCAAGCCAGAGGCATTTAGTGCGGGTGAATGTGGTAGGATCATTGCGGCTATAACTGCAGTACCTTTCAAAAATGCTATGCTTGTGCAGCAAAAAAGAAACCCTGCACTACGGACTGCAAGTTTGGTATGGCTTGATGAGGTCGATGGACTTGGCTGGGTCATGGATCGGTTGATTGAAATCATCCGTATTTCCAATATTGATCAATTTGATTTTGATCTTCGCGAATTCGCTGAAAGCCCGCAGGTAGCAAGATATGACGCGTCTGATAATGGTCACTTTGCGTGGCATTCTGACGTTGGCGAAGGCATTTTGGCGCGCAAGCGTAAGCTTACACTCGTCCTACAGCTCAGCGAGCCAGATTCTTATGAGGGAGGTGACCTCGAGATTATGCCAAGCGCCCAAATACTATCTGCCAACCGCGGCCAAGGCTGTGTAAGTGTCTTTCCTAGTTTTACATTGCATCAAGTGGCACCAGTACAAAGTGGGGTCCGCTATTCGCTCACACTATGGGCGCATGGACCGGTATTTAGATAACCAAAAAAATTATCGAACGTTGGTAAACACTCCGCTTGCAACTGCCAGATTAAACTCGGTTGAAGCAGGCGGACGGGTTTATCCCGTGCGTGAATGCCCCCGCATTCCGCTACTTCAAAACAAGCCCAGAGATCATCCGTCTGGCTGTGATGCTTTTTACCTGCTGAGACGGCCTGGTTTGTTTCAGGCGCTACACAGGCTGGGTGTTGGGTTA
>CALFSV010000331.1 GCA_937916485.1 uncultured Paracoccaceae bacterium
CCCTCCAGACCAAAATCACGCCGCCTGTTCCAAATCATTCGACGACGGACAATCGATGCCAATGGTGCTGCCGCGGGCGACGGGGCTTTCACCCTTGTCACCGGTGGATTGACCGGAGCCGGGCAGCTGTCTGTCTCTTACGAGGCCCGCGACGATGGCACCTACGCCGTGATCGAAGGATCGACCACATCGGCTGCTGCGGACTTCACCCTCAACGTCAAGACCGACCTCACCCTGACAACGTCTGACTTCGGCCTTTGATCGTAACGCTCTGGGCGGGGCCACCCGCCCAGAGCACTTTCATCCTTCCAACAATGTTGGTCCAACGACGCCGTTCGTGGGCGTTGGAGCATGTTCCAAGGATGTCACCAGTCCAACGGCGAAGCATTGCGCGCCAATGACCTTTGCCGAAACAACGGTGGCCAGACCTGTCCCCAAAGAACGCCTTGGTCGCACCCTTGTGAGCTGCTGAGTGTCGACCTCACCCTGTAGAGTTGATTTGCGGCCCAACTCCTCGAGAAAACCTTCTGGCATGCGGCCGATGACTGCGGGTTCTGGTCTGCGTCCGAGACGCCTTTTAGCAATTCCGATCTTCACACAAGGCATTGGCGATCCTCATTGCCCGAGCCTTCGAACGAATAGAGCCGGACAGCCTTCTTCGGCTACCATGTAACCTCAGCACTGAACCTTGCGGCAATCAAGAAGTTGCCGTGCCCGCGGAACATCGCTTACAGACATGTAGCGACGGGCTCGTGAAGGATGGCACTCTCTGCCGCGGCTTTTGAACACAGAAAGAGCGCATTTAATGAAGTTTTCGATCCTCACGGTGGTGTACAACCGGGCAGCGACTATCGATGACGCCCTCTTGAGTCTCGGGTCACAAAGCCACGTTGATTTCGAGCATATTGTTCAGGATGGGGGGTCAACTGACGGAACACTTGATCGCTTCTCTGCCGCTCCGGATCATCGCCGAAAGCTTGCCTCAGGGAGGGATTCAGGAATTTACGATGCGCTCAACCGTGCCACTGCACGCGCGACGGGCGATGTGATCGGCGTACTGCACTCTGATGACTTCTATGCACATTCAGACGTCCTGGCGCATGTTGCGCAGTGCTTTGAGGCGAGTGGCGCCGATGCAGTATATGGCGATTTGGATTACATCTCCGCGGCTGACCCCACGAAAGTTGTTCGCCGGTGGAAATCGGGCGACTACAGCATGAAGCGACTGCGCCGGGGCTGGATGCCACCACATCCAGCGCTGTTTCTGCGTCGTTCCGTGGTTGAGAAATGGGGTGCCTACGACACGTCCTACCAGATAGCAGCTGATTACGATTCTATACTGCGCTACTTTGGACAGGGTAAGATCAGCGTGCGATACTTGCCCGAGACACTTGTGAAAATGCGGGTTGGAGGCGAGAGCAATCGCTCTCTCGAGCGCATACTGCTTAAGAGTCGTGAAGACCTCCGGGCATTGCGCCAAAACGGCGTGGGCGGGGTCCCGGCTTTGGCATGGAAAAACCTGAGCAAACTTGGCCAGTTCGTCCGCAAATGAGACGCCGCAGGGCTTCTGTTCAGCAGGGCTGTGTTTTGCGCAAAGCCAGGATATCCAACACCTTTTGCCATTCTTCCAACGGCGTTGAGAAAACCGTCTGGGTCACTCATCAGCTATCGTAGTAACCCTTGCCATAGCGAGAGTAGGCTCCATAGCCGTCGCCGTAGCCATAGCGCCTCATTCCGCGCGGATCGATCTTCGTGAGAACCATGCCAGTCACCCCGAGATTGACAGAGCTGAGCTGTCTGAGGCCTTCCGCCACCTGCGAGTGGCTCGTGCTGTCCCAATTCACCACATAGATAATGGCATCAACCAATTGCCCGATGACCCGTGCATCAGGCACCACGAGAACTGGAGGTGTGTCTATAATGATGTAGTCATACCGGGCTCGCAGGTCTTCCATCATTTTCTGGAACGCGTCCGAAGCAAACACGTCGGCTGCGTTCACGCTCGATTTTTCTCCCATCAGGATATCAATTCCAAGACTGGGGTTTGCGTATATTGCATTGGAAGTGTCTGGTGCACCTTCGTCCGCGCCATGCTTGCCATAGTTCGAAATCAAAGACAGAATCCCGGGTTTCGTAGTGGCCTCGGGGAAATAGGCGCCAAACGTCCGTCGACGTATGTCCCCTTCTATGAGAAGCACCGTTTTGTTCAGGCCCGCCAGGTTCTGCGCAAGCGCGATGGTGGTCGTAGTCTTGCCTTCAGCAGGGATCGATGAGGTCGCCATGATGACTTGGGCGTCTGTATCGACATTCGACATCAGCACAGACGTGCGCAAGTTGCGGATCGCCTCGGCCGCCGCAGATGTGGGCTTCTTTGTAAGATACTCGATCGTGCCAATCCGACCACGTGCAGGAATTTTTGGTATCTGCCCCAGGACCGAGGCGCCCGTCTGTTCCTCGAGCTGCTTTGCCGTGCGAAAGGTGTTTTGCATGGCTTCGCGCAGAAGAAGCGCTGCTGCCGCGGTCATCAGGCCCAAAATGAGGCCAAGTGCGACGATGCGGGTCTTTTGAGGGGCTACGAGCCGGCCCCCGGTCGCCTCGGAGATCACGCGACTATCTGCCTCTTGCACACCAATTTGCACGCTTGTCTCGCGCAGACGATTGAGGAACGTCTCATACAGGACCCGCGTCGCGTCGCGTTCGCGTTCAAGCTGCTGGATTGCGATCAACTCCTCAGCCTGACTTTCGAATTGCGATGCAAGTCGATCACTTTGGGTCCGCAACTCAGAAATTGCCTGCGCCAGTTCATCGCGTTCCGAGGTCTTTTGGAGCAGCAGAAGTTCGAACCTGCGGTCAAAGCGAGATAGAGATGCGGGATCGCCCGCCGCCGCCGCTTCCGCAAGGTCCTGCAATTGAGCGTCGCCAAAGGAAGCCCGGGCACTGGAGCGCATGTTTACGTTCGTCAGGTCGGCAGCGTCCTGGGCGGCCTGAGCGCGAACGGAGACCTCCTGACCAACAGCCGATGTAAGGATCTCTAACGCCTCTTGCGCGCGTTCAAGATCCAGCTCTGCACTGGCAATCTGTCCAGTAAGTTCGACCGACTGGGCGTTGATGGCCGCAATTGCTTCGGGGCTGACAAGTGAATTGCTTGAGCGCCGCTCGTTGATCTCGGCCTGTTTTTGCTCCAGCTCGGGTTCCAGCTCCGCGACACGCTCCGACAGCCAAATCACTGCATTTTGAGTGCCCTCAATCTTGATCGCAACTTGATCATCCTGATAAATCCGGGCGAGAGTATTGGTGATCAAAGCCGACTTTGCCTGACTCTGTGTTGTAGCAGAAATTGTAAAGACGTAGGTATCACGCCCTATTGAGGTCGAGATGGCACTCTGGACCCGCAGGATGGTGCCGTTGCGTACTTGCTCATCGGTTTGCACTGCAGCCGGGGGCGGTTGGATGCCCATCAAGCTCTTCACCCATGCGATTACCTGTTCTCTGGAAAAGCGGGAGGGTGGCAACAGCGCAGGATTGAATTCTGGATCTTTCGTCAAATCGAGTTCGTCGACCAGTCGCGCGACCAACTCTCGCGAGCGAATGATCTCCATCTGGGTGTTTATGCTTGGGTTGTCTGACGAAACACCTGTGACAGCGCTCGCGATATCGATCAGTGGGGATTGATCAAAGATCAGGACCATTTGTGTTCTGGCCTGATAGCTCGGGATGGCGACACGATAAGCATAGTAGCCCGCAGCCACAGTAAACAGAGCAGCAACCAACACGATAAGCCACTTGCCTCGCCAAAGCGTGCCGACCATTTCCGCCAGATTTATGGAATCGTCGTCAAAATCGTCCGGCCGCTTTGCAAGGTCCGGCTGCTTCGCAAGGTTCGGCTGAAAGTTCATCGGGTCAGTCTTTCCTTTTCGTTCATCCTACAGCCCACCCGATAGATCTTGTCTAGAGTGAAGTTCGTCGTTCACCTGATACGCCATTAGATCCATACAATCTTAACGAGAAAAACGCCCCTTTGCCACGAAGTTTCGCAGGCTGACGATCACAATCGAAGGCGCTGTACAGCCAGTACCCGAGCGGAGCGGCCCCGAAGCCTAGAACGGGCATTTATCGCATGCACGTATGACGAATTGTTGTGGGTCAGACGCGCGCATAGG